>CAXHBZ010000176.1:0-2800 GCA_964015215.1 uncultured Candidatus Poseidoniales archaeon
CCCCTGAGGTGATTCAGTCGTTTGGGATGAGATCGCCAATACACGCTGGAGAGTTCGACATTGGGATGATTTCGGAAAGTATTGGTGACCCATTGCAGTGAACTTACCGGCATCACGAAGGAGTAGAAATCAAAGCACATAATGATTGGTGGATTACATGCGAAACTCCGTTTTCACCAAAATGGTGGTTTTCATTCTCATCGCAACATTCGCCCCTTTCGGTGTTTCAAGTGACTATGAGGAGAAGGTTTTGGACCAAGGCAAAGAAGATCTGCGGGCAATCAAGACCAATTCGGAAAATAATGGCGTGGAATTCGGAGTCTCCTCGGGTTCTATTTTCGACATTGATCCTAGTTCTTCAATTGGCATAAATGTTAATTTCACTAGCCAAATGGAATCTCAAAGTAGGATTTTGTTAATTGTCGATTGGCCGAACCAATGGGAAGTTTCCTGGGATAACGAGTCTTCTCCTAACATTGGTAGAGAGTATAATGTATCGCCTGGCCAATTGATTTGGGCACAATTCACAGTCTCTTCACCACCAGTAATTGGTGGATTTCCCCTATCCCAATCCCTGCATGTTTTTTCAATGTCCATTGTTGCCATGGACGGGCATGTATTGGATTGGTACAATTTCTCACTGAGATACGGGAACTACGACGGTGCCGAGATAATTCAAGGAGGAGGCTCTTCATCTATTTCCCCCGGAGAAACGCTGACATTGGAGACAGTTGCTCGTAATACTGGGAACTCTATTCGAGATTTGGAGGTTGAAATTTTGGCCATCGGGGAGGACGGGAGTGAAATTTCAGAACCGGGTCTGTTTTTTTCGACGGGGAACTGGAGTGCTTCAGTGATAGAAAAATGGAGGATTGAAAATCTGGCTCCTAATGCGACTGGATCTATCTTGGTCCAGGTGTTTTCACCTAGTCTAGTAGGGGAGAAGCTGAATTTTGAAATTCGCGTTCGGAGTTCTGGGCCCTCCACCGGATTCTCATCAGTTAGCCACCTTGTCAACATAATACCAAGAGAAGGAGGGGATATTTCGATCATAGAGGATGAGTGTACATCCTCGAACACCATCCCAGGGGATGTATGCGAGGTTGGAGTGGTTTTGACAAATACTGGTGATGCTCAAGAATCATTCCTAATCTCAATTTCAGAGTCTCCAGAATGGATAGATTTGCAACTTGAAACGAATGTGATTCAGCTCCAAAAGGGGGATTCTTCAGATACGATCAAAATAATTTGTCGCGTTAAAGAAAATACTCCGTATAATCTCACCAGCCAGATAACAATACGGTTGTTTATCGGCGATTGGTCTCCAAGCATGGTTTCTTTTGAGGTTAAATCGGGAGCCTTATTTTCTTGGTCCTCGGAACAGACTGAAGAGATTGTTGAATCAGGAAATCTTACTGTATCATGGGTAATGACAAACAATGGCAATTCGGTTGATGGCTTGACGGCATCTATCGACTCGAGTGTTGTGACCGCCTTTGGAATTAGTCTCCTCCCATCAGATTCGGAAATTATCGTCTTCAATTCCACGAGAGCACTGGAGATTTACCCCATCAGACCGGGCCAATCCGTAGAAGTACAAGGTTGGATGGAAGTCCCTGCTTCGTCTCCTTCCGAGGTTATGGCTGAATTGACGGTAGAAATAAGGTCAGTCATGAGCCCTGATATATTCATAACAGAGGGTATTTCGATATTGATTCCTGGCGAGGGGCCAACAGAACCTGATACTGAAGATGAGGAGCTAATGGAGTCACTAATCCATTTTCTAAATCGATGGCTCGAGCCAATGTTGATCGTGTCTGTGACCTTGTTTGGAATCTTTGGAACGATTCTTGCACTGAGAAGAAATGGTCCGGAGGCACCTACTAGTGAGCCAGCTGAGAAGCAGGGGGACTGGATGTCAAAATTCTCCAGAGGCGAAGTGAATGAAATTTATGTGGAAGGGGGCGATAAAGCTAGGACATTTGAGTTTGGGGAGGCTTTTTTCGGCCAAGAAGGCGTCCCTTCTGCCAATATCCGAAATGAAATATCCGTGGAAGAGATCAATGATGCCAACAAATTACTTGATGAGTCGAAAGAGAAATCTGACATTGAAGATGTTCTGAGAATTGCAGAAGAGCTCGAGACTCAGGATATCCTCCATCCGGATAATTTACTGCTAGATTCTGAGGATTATCACCCCAATAGTGAGGAATATAACAGTCAGAATCAAGGCCCTCCTGATTTTGACCTAGAGCTGTGAGAGGATACAAGATAGGTGTTGATGAAGCCGGTAGAGGGCCAGCGATTGGGCCCTTGGTAGTTTGTGCAATGGCGATACCAGCGGATGATTATCCAATTCTAGAAATGTTGGGTGTCGATGATTCGAAGGCGCTTTCTAAATCGAAAAGACGCGAGATCTCTCAATTAATCAGGCAACGATGCTCCGCCAGAGGTTGGAAAATTGGACTTTCTGTTTGTGAACCTGAAAAAATTGACTTGAATAGTATTGACTCCAATCTAAACGCTCTCGAGGTTGAGTTGTTCTCGGATTCAATAAAAAAAACCGTTTCTTCTGAGTCGTTTGGGAGTATATCTGTGGATGCCTGTGATACAAATGAAGCAAGATTTGGGGACAACTTGAGGTCATCTCTCGGGGACTCATGGGCCAATTGGGAAATAATCTCTAAACACAGACTAGACCAGTCTGATTTGTTGGTTGGAGCATCGAGTATCATCGCCAAGGATACAAGGGACAAGGCAATATCCTGTCTCTTATACACATCTCCGAGCCCACGAGACG
>CAXHBZ010000177.1:0-2788 GCA_964015215.1 uncultured Candidatus Poseidoniales archaeon
TATTTGGGACTAGTTCAGAAACCGATAAACCACCTCTTTTTGATGCCATTAACGATTTCAGAAGCTTCATTATTCCTATCTTGAAGATAATCTTCCAACTCATTTTGATATACTCTCCGTCCAGAAATACCCACCTTTCCTTCGCTTCTTCTCTTGACTCGTGAAAGCTATCTCCGAGCTCCAAATCATTTACTAGCCTCCAAAATGCTGGATGCGGACGAGCTGAACTGACAGCAACGTCACAAAGCCAATCCCCGCTCTTCCATGTCTCTATGGTTCCTCCGAGATGATCCTTCTTCTCTACGATGATAACCTTCCTTTCCGGACTTTTTTTGGCTATCCTGTAGCCAACGACCATTCCTGACAAACCACCGCCGATAATCACACTAGTATCCCCCTCCTTGATTGAGGGATGGACGAGAAGTGGCCTCCTCAGCTCCTGACCATGCCTTACCCAATCTTCAGTGTTATACTTCACCGATAATCCCCCATTTATATCCAAGCTCTGGGAAATCTAAGAACCTCTAACATTTGTTCTTCCATTGATCCCTCATCGGGCTCGTGGCAATATTTCCAGCTGGCTGAATCAGGAAGTGACATGAGAATACTCTCTATTCTTCCATCGGTATTGAGTCCGAACTTTGTCCCTCTATCATAAACGAGGTTGAATTCCACGTATCTCCCTCTCCTAACTCTCTGCCAAGTCTTGTTCTCAGGGCTAAAATCCATGTCCTTCCGTCGACTAATTATGGGCAGATAAGAATCAATGAAACCCTCTGCACAATCCTTGACAAATGAGAAACAGGAATCTTTACCCATCTCATTCAAACCATCAAAGAATATCCCGCCAATTCCCCTGTGTTCCTTTCTGTGCCTGATGAAAAAGTACTCATCACAGTTCTGTTTGAATTCATCATAATCTGCGACCTGGTGTTTGTCACAGATATCCTTGTACGAACGGTGGAAATGAGCGGAATCTTCTGAGAAAAGATAAGACGGAGTAAGATCTGCCCCTCCTCCAAACCACCAACTACCTGTTTCTGAACCATCGCCCCTTTCGAAATACCGGTAGTTAGCATGCACGGTTGGGGCCATCGGATTTATCGGGTGAAGCACAAGACTAATTCCTGTCGCAAAAAATCTTCTTTCCTTTCCAATCGGTACTTTTCCACCTGCAAGATCTCTCGCCGCCTCTTCACTCAGCGTTCCGTATACTTCGCTAATATTAACACCAGCTTTCTCGAAAACTTCACCTCCGGAAAATACCCTGCTTCGTCCTCCTCCCCCTTCTTCTCTTTCCCAGATATCCTCCCTGTATTCTGAGTTGTCTAATACTTCTATCATTTCGCATATATCGTCTTGGATTCTACGAATCATCGAGACCATTTTCTCTCTCATAGCAGATCCCCGCAGACAGTTCTGATAACGGTCTCGACACACTCGATTCTGGCGCTGGGAGCAAACCCATGGCCCAGATTGAAGATATGACCAGGACTTTTCCCTGCCTCATTGAGAACCTTCATTGCTGCCTCCTTTGCTATATCGGTGGAGCCATGCAATTTAGATGGGTCAAGATTACCTTGAAACGCTGTCGTTGTTCCGAATTTTCTTCGATTTCTTTTCATATCATCCCTCCAATCCAGAGAGAGTCCTTGTATGTCCAATGACCTTATTTGATCATGCAGATGACCCGATCCCTTGGCGTAGTGTATAAGAGGGACGAACTTATTTGACTTCACCCTAAAGACCTCTATCGCTCTTTGTGTGGCTGGCAAGGATATGTTCCGGTAATCGTCTTCTGAAAGTAGTCCAGCCCATGTATCAAAAATCTGGACAACGTCTGCTCCTCCTGAGTTTACTTGATCAGCAAGCAGTTCCCCGACAATTTCTCCCATCTGCATCAGGAGTCTCTTTGACTCCTCGGGTTTAGATGAAATTAAGGCTCTAGCGTTGTTGAAATCCTTGTCTCCTGTTCCCCCAGAAAGGAGATACATGGATATCGTCCAAGGCGAGCCGACAAAGCCTATCTTCGCCTTGCTGGAGCCTATTTCTTCTCCTATAGCCTTGAGCCCGTTGGCTGCCCAAGGAGCATGTTTTCTAGAATTGAATACTGGCCAATCATCCAAATCATCGAATTTGAAGGGATCGATACGGATTCCTCCGCCATATTCTACCTCATATCCCAAGCTCGGCAACGGTGTGAGAATATCACTGAAAACAATCGCTGAGTCAATCTGTTTGTATCTGGATAATGGTTGTAATGATATTTTCGAGCATAAATCAGCATCTTTACACCTTTCCCAGAAGGAGTGTGATCTGGCAATTTCTCTGTATTCAGGAAGGTGTCTTCCTGCCTGTCGCATGAACCATATCGGAACCCTGTCGACCTCTTGAAGCGAGAGTGCAGCTTTCATTCTCTCCAGACCGTTCACAGGAGGTCCTCCAATTCGCCCAGTACTCCGTCCAATGCTTCTGCGAGACCGATGACATGCTCTTCGCTGTGGGACGTGGAGAGGAAACCAATCTCGTACGATGATGGCGCCATCATAAATCCTCTTTGTAAGAGGCCAAGATGGACATCAGCGTAAAGTTTCGACCCCTCAGTCGGTATTTCGTCTGAGCGTCGAGGGAGAGGACCGTGACCCGGGGACAGCCAGAACAGACTACCTATTCTGACTAGCCTCATGGGGAATGAATATTTTTCCAACACAGAATTGACCTCACTTTCCAAGAGACTTCCAAGATCTTCCATATACCCATAGGCATTGTCATCAAGGAGGTCTATTGT
>CAXHBZ010000178.1:0-2774 GCA_964015215.1 uncultured Candidatus Poseidoniales archaeon
CACCCGTTATGTCGTCGGCAGCGTCAGATGTGTATAAGAGACAGGAATTAATTGTGGATTCGGACACACTAGTGGAAATTAGCTCTGGTGAAGTAGCCAAACCAAATTCCGTGTTGATGAGTCCGGGAACCTATCCACAAAGCTGGTCAAAATCATCCTAGACTATCTCGTGCTCTTCGTAAACCCATTCATCAGTTTCTAATCTGATAATCAGCTTCATCATGCCACTGCCTCCATGGTTGGGATGAGCATACCGATTCCTAGCATCTTTAACGGTTGCCCGAGAATAAGTGATTATCAGC
Organism: uncultured Candidatus Poseidoniales archaeon; assembly: GCA_964015215.1. Classification (GTDB taxonomy): domain Archaea; phylum Thermoplasmatota; class Poseidoniia; order Poseidoniales; family Thalassarchaeaceae; genus MGIIb-O5. Next base: position 303 of record CAXHBZ010000178.1, read on the forward strand.
CAAAGGGGTCGCCAGAATTACTACTTCCGACTCCTGTTGAACGGCTTTTTCACTTTCCCTGGTCCAACTCGCAGTGCGGCTAGGCAAATCATCAACAGCCCTATCGAGATTGCTAGGATGGTTGTACTTCTGTCAGAGATGTCGTTTTCAGATGGCGATAGATTGCTCGCCTTGACCGCAACCTCGAGCTCTTTGACATTATTTCCTTCGTTAGTCTCAAGTATAGAACTAGAGCTATCTACTTCTATTCGGACTAATTGGAATCCCGGACCCTGGAAAACTGCATCACACTGCACTTCCTCTAATCCTCCCGGAGAAACTAGGGGTATTGTCGAGGTCCCAATTAATGCATCATCCAAATAACATCTAACTTCTACGCCTCCTGCAACGCCCATTCCCTCATTTCTGATATGACTCAAAATTCTCCCCACTTCTCCATCACTCAAGACAGTACCTCCTGAATCGGTGTCTGATACTAATATGGTTTCAACGACTAGGTCGGGCTTAGATGTAACCACAACATCGATTATCTGGGAATATTGACTATTACCATCGCTAACGACTATTTCCACTGAATGCACTCCTACCTCCACTGGATTCATTGTAAGAATGCCATCGGAGTATGTTGCCCATGAACGACTGGTCGATACTGTAGGGACTTCGGTGTCGGGGTCAATTATTTCCATCTCTAGCTCGGCAGATTCTCCAATTTCTACATATATCGACATCGGCAATCCCTCGAATCTTGGAGGATCCTCAATCTCCAAAACATCGACCAAGAATGAGTCGGTCCACTCATTACCACGTTCATCAATCACGACAACAGAAACCGTAGATTCTCCGTATGATTCGGGCATTGGTTGGATGACCAGTGAGCTACCCTCACTGTATAGATTCACTATCCCCTCCACAGAACTGGTCGCCTCGATAACCAAACTGCTCGGATCTGTCATATCGTCAGAGCAGGTTACGCTCAGGGGAATAAGCAGACTACCACCATCCTCATCAAGGACGACATCATTCATCGGGATGCATTCAGGGTCTCTGTCCCATTCAATGTTGAAACCCCCCGTGATACTCGCCTTGTCTATGTGGACGACCACTGTCTCTGCAGAGCCATCTGAAGCCCATTGGAATCTAGATGCTATGCCGAATTCCGCAGAACTAGACTCTGAGGGCAACGCATGGCCTATCGGCAAAGAAAACTCGAATTCCCCGAGGCTGATAGGCATACTATTAATCAAATAATTTCCCAAGGCGAATCTCAAGGAACTGCCTGCTTGAGAAAGGCCTGTCGTATTTCCAGTGATGATACCAGAAACTGTCAATTGGGGGTCATTAACATCAACTCTCGCCAGACTGATGCAACCGTCGTAAATGGTTACTCTAACTGAGTTAGTGACGTTCCTATCGGCCAACAAATCCCCATTTTCGTATGTTTGCCAATTTTCCATAGATGTGTGTCCCTGAGGCATTGCTTCAATCGTGAAATTACCATTGCCAAAGACATGTATCCTACCCAATTCTTGGTCATAAGGAACTGAAACTGTGAAATCCCACACCCCGGGTGCCCCCTCGCCATTAGTCAGACCGCAGTTTTCTGTTGCTAGGCCATTGACAACACCATCATATGGTCCAAAGTCCAGAACAGGCATTCCATACCCAATCAGATCGTGCGTGGCCTTCACATTTTCGAAGGAATACCAAGGTTGAAGGTATTTTGCCCTCATACCTACTGCGTCTACTCTCACCTCTGAGTCATCACTACCGCCCCCCTGGGAGACATAGTCGATCGTGACATAAGCACCCTCGGCCAGCTCCCAAGTCCATTGTGCTAAATCATCCAGAGGAAGTACCAGTGGATTGTTCATCTTGTACACACCAGAAATAGTCCGCGTGTATGTTTTCACTAGTTTTTCGCTTCCAATACCTCCTAAAATTATCCTTACTGTATCAGAATAAAGCACATCTGGAATCTCAAAGTGGATAACTAGAGAAATATTAGTCAGTATCAAGGAATTCATGCCTTCGAATTCAAATCCACTCAGAGTGATATTAGGGCCTCTGGACCAAGTATAGAAACCATCTGGGTTCCCGGTGCTATAGTTGGATGAGGTAGGGGTAGAACTGGACCATGATGTAATCTCAGCAAAATTCTCGGGCCTGTCGTGTGTAAATGATAGCTCCTCATCGGCCACCATGCCCGAGGAATATTGAGCTGCGTTCTGGCTGAATCCTGATGTTGAAGAGATTGTCCACAGAGAGCTGTCTTCGAAAGAGCCAGCATCGAGAACCTCATCTTCTTCTACGGACACGACGGCATCTCCGCCGACAATCATGCAGATTTGAGTAGAAATTAGTATTATTGTGATAATCCCAACACACCCTCTAAACCCGTTCATATCCCCCGCACAAGAAGCATTATGCCTGTCTCTTATACACATCTCCGAGCCCACGAGACGCTACAACATC
>CAXHBZ010000179.1:0-2771 GCA_964015215.1 uncultured Candidatus Poseidoniales archaeon
CCTCGCCGAATGGGCGTCGATGCTCCTCTGCCTCACAGTGCCCATGATGGGGGCGCTGGGGTGGAACGGCCTATCGAAGAGCCCGTGACACCACTGCACACCAGCCACGGAGGATGGGTCCCTCCCATCAAGGGCATATTTGTCATTGAGCTTCTGAGATACTTCTAGAGACTCCTCCAATGATGACGTCCAGGGGGGGAAAGCCTTGCCCCAGGTCATCCTGAGGTTGTTGTGCAGCTCTCCGTGCCATAGCAGTGACCTCTGACACAGATTCCACAAGTGGCTGGGGCTCATAGCATACTCAAGCCTCCATTCCGATTGGAGACCTGGACGAGGATCGTCCGCGGTCATCTCCCATGAATCCAATGCCCACTCCGGGAGGTTGGAGATGTCATATGGATCATTCAAGCTGGCAGCGTGGTGCCAAGCGTGCTCGCGGAAGATTAGGAGCTCATCCAAGTACTTCTCCGAAGATTTTGTACCGATGGACGAGGCTTCCCTCGCAACCATCATTGGAGACACGAACCCGTAGTGGAAGGCCGCGGACATCCGAGATACCCCTGACGCATCTGCCGCGTTGTTTCGCCTCTTTGCATAGCTCCTCAACCCACGATTGAGGAACTCCTGCCACCTCGACAAGCCCGCTAGCTCCCCCCCTCGCTCGCTCCAGACCGGAAGGACGGTGGGGTCGATGCTGCATTGCTTGAGGAGCTCGAACCTCCTCGCGAAGTCCTCGACATCGGCAACCACGTCTACGGGCTCGAATGGGAGCTCCCCAACATAGGGGGTCGTCTCCACCTCGACAGTGTCCCACGCTTTACCAAGGAGCCTCTTCCGGAGCTTCTTCGTGGCGCTCCTGAACTTGAACGGCCGGTCAACGGACCGACCATAAAGCGTCATAGGAATAACACAGTGGCAATCTACCTCAACCACGGGGCAGGTGGCATTGTTTGCCACCCCCTTTACCCAATCTGACCAAGGGGGCAGTGGGAACAAGTCTGTGACTATGCAGCTTGCCTCCCTCGCGAAGAATTTCATGACGGGCTGGCGACTCCCCTCTCTGGCGAGGTGCAAAACATACCTCAGGCCAATAGCCTTGCATCCGTGATGTAGGTCGACAGCCCCATCGAGGAGCATGTTGTGATGCCTCAAAGAGGCCCAAGGATACCGTTCATCCACCGCTTGATATACGAGTAGCTGACGGTTGTGCAGGCTTGCGATTACACGACCTACATCCAACGCAGGATTTTCATGGACCCTCAGTGACGACTTCAGCCATACAACGACGGGACCGTCATTCTCAATGGAAACATTCTGATTCGCCAGTCGAGATCTGTCTGCGAGATGAGGAGGGAGTGAGTCCAGCATGGTCCGTTCGAGGCAAATGTCAATTTATACCGATGTTTTTAGCAACATAAGCCGATATCGTCACACCCGGACGCGCAACGGTGAAAGAGGAGTCACGCAGCCACAGGCACCATGAAGAAGTCCGTGATGAGGCAGTACTGGCGAATTCAACAGAGCCAGACGCTCATTTCAATGGTGTTCTGGACCTCGACACTGACTCTGTTGATATGGCCTTACGTAAGGTGGAGGATAGACCCTGCAGAATCATTGCTTGGTCTCCCAATGACCTACTGGGGCCTTGGCGGGATTGGAGTGGGGGTCCTCCTCGCGGTATTAGCGATTGGATGGGCATACGACGTGTCTCTCGGCCTCTGGAGGGAGCATCTGACGATTGTTCAGGAGAGGAATCCCTTCACCACTTACAAAATCAACGTCCCCTTCGGGATGATATTGGCCCAAACGAACGCGATATTGAGGAGGATGGACCCCAAAGACGAGGAGATTCAGAGGCATTGTGATTTCGTGGACAGGTGGCTCGAGTGGAACTCAAAACAAGAGATATGGGCTAGGACAGTCTCTTCCCTGCACAACATAGTAGGTGAGGAGGACCCATTCTTCTTCAACCTCTCAGAGGAGGCCAGGGCGGAGCTCGTTAAGGCCTCAGAGGACATACAAGATTTCTGAGGCTACTTTATGTTCGACTTCGACGCAGTCACACGATTGGCTCAAGAGGGCGGTCTAGCTATTATGGAGGTCTATGAGAGGGCTGGAGATATCAACGTGGAGATAAAGGGCGACGAGTCCCCTCTGACAGAGGCGGATCTTGCGGCTAACGAGGTAATCACAGAGGGGCTCATCAGGCTTACTCCTGAAGTGCCAGTAGTATCCGAGGAGGGCAATGTAGGAGATCCGAAGGGAACCCCATATTGCTGGCTCGTGGACCCCCTGGACGGAACTAAGGAATTCATCAAGAGAAACGGGATGTTCACCGTCAATATCGCGCTGATGAGGAGGAAGGGAAGTAGATGGTCCCCAGTGTTCGGAGTCGTCCACGCTCCTGCGACAAACACCACATGGAGGGGAGGTACATCGGTCCCAGCCGAGAGATTTGGCCCTGATGGGAACGGCAAGATACTGGTCAACCCATCCCCCGATGGCGAGAAGGTAAGGTTGGTCGCTAGTGGCTCACACAGGGGGGCGAAGGACGAGGATTTCGCTGGCGCCGTCGGGGACCACGAGCTCATAAGAATGGGCTCTTCTCTGAAGGCCTGTGTTGTGGCGGAAGGGGGAGCGGACCTCTATCCGAGATTCGGCCCTACATCATGCTGGGATATCGCCGCCGCGCACTCGGTAGTGGCATCCGCAGGAGGGTCAGTAGTGGGGCCCGAGGGGAAAGCGCTCGATTATGACGTCATTGACGAGGT
>CAXHBZ010000180.1:0-2751 GCA_964015215.1 uncultured Candidatus Poseidoniales archaeon
AGCGTGCACACTGCGTCGAATGACGAGTCATCGAATGGCAATTCTTCGGCATTCCCAAGGACGAATTCAGCCGGAGTGTCGCCCCTGAGCGACCGTGCTAAATTCACCCTCTCTTCGGCAACCCTCAGCATTTCTGGAATCGGGTCCAGGCAAATCAAATCATATCCCTCAACGTCCACTGCGAAGCTACCAGGGCCGCAACCAATTTCTAGTATCCTGCCTCTTTCTGGAAGCCTCTCTCTCACCATTCGCCTCCATTTTGATACCTGACCAAAGGTTGCTACTCTGTTCACCTTGTCATAAACCGGAATTGTCGCTTCCAGATTTCTCTGTAGCTCTTCCCAGTCCTCGACGCCAATGGTTTCCGTGTCCACGAACATCGGGCTTGATGACATCTATTTGGATAGTTCCCGAGGACGGTCACTCGTCAAATCTCAATTTGAGACAAGAAATACACTAGGTTAGCATGATAAACTCGTCGTCATTCCGCCACACTGCAGGTGCCATTGATGTCTAAGTTAGAAGTCCTGAGGGCAATAAGAGATGCAGAAGACAGTGCAAGAGAAATCATCGCAAAATCTGAATTAGAGGCATCGGAGTTAATCACGAAAGCTAGGCTATCCGCAACAGAAATCATCCAATCGGGAAAATCAAACTCAGAGTCGGCCAGTCAAGAGATAATCGCTGAGGCTAGAGGGACAGCCGAAAAAGAGGCTAGAAAGGTCACCAAGGGAGGCGAATCCTCTGTTGACACGATACACAACCATAGTCAAAACAACAGGAAAAAAGCAGTCCAGACCGTATTAGACGCCTTTAGATCGAGCTAGACGTCGGAGAGTAGCTAACATGTCGCAAGTCAATACTCAACAAATGGGGAGGCTCATAGGCGCTGGCTCCAAGGACAAATTGCGGGGCGCAATAGCTGCACTGTCTAAACTAAAGGCCCTCCATATCCTTGATTATGACGGAACAGAAGAGGGATTCAAACTCGGATCTCCAGATCCAGAGTCTGAAGATGTCGGGAAGCTTTTGGTGAAAGCTAGGTCTGCTGCATCTGCGCTTGAAATAGAGGGTCCAGATAGTGCCGCTCATCCCTCAGATGTTCGCAAACTACTCTCCGAGGGCTTGCCCGGAAAAATAGAGCAACTTCTTGAGCAGCAAAGTAGGTTGGATGAATTGGAAAATGAAATCTCCTCTCTCAAAGAGGGAGAATCAGCTATGGAGTTACTAGCCTCCCTTGGCGTGGATTTAGAGTTACTATCGGGATACGAATCACTCCAGTCCTTCATCGGGACGGTGACAGAGTCCCCTCGAGAAGAGTATTTTGGAAATTCCAGCGTGGTAATTAATTCAAAAACTGGAAAAGTCAATGTCACAGCAGTATTTTGCAAAAAAGAGGATGCACAACTGACCAATCAAAAACTCGAAAAAGCAGGTTTTCAACCTATCAATATACCTTCTGGTGATGGATCTCCTTCACACAGGCTGGTTGAAATCAGGGCGGTCAAGGAATCCCTTCAAACTGAAAAATCAGACCTCGAAGATTCGATCAGAAACTGGACTGAACACAACGGAGAGAATCTTGCTTGTGGATTAGAGATTCTCGAAAGAGATCATGAGGTACACACAGCTCCAACTCGAGTGGCTGTTTCTGAGCATGCCTTCGTCATTGACGGGTGGATAGAAATGGGTAGGTCCGATGAGGTGATTCACGCTCTTTCCGAGTTTTGCATCCACTTGGAGGTCAAAGAGTTCGAGATGGTGGCTGGTGGAGGAGGGCATGGTCACCATGGTGAGCACCACCAAGAAATGCCACCTATATCTTACCAAGAAAGATCGATGAGTAAGCCTATGGAATTACTTACAGACGCAGTCGGAAGACCGGCCTATGGCAGAGTTGACCCTACAATCTTCATGTTGGTGACATATCCTCTCTTCTTCGGAATGATGCTCGGTGACATGGCCTATGGGCTGGTCACGATGGGACTAGGTTGGATGGTAATCAGAAACTCCGGGACAAACGAGCTGATGAATCTCGGAGGAAAATTCCTGACATACATCGGAATAGGTACTCTCATCTTCGGATACATATATGCGGAATTTGCTGGTTGGGAAATCTTCCTGTACGAAAAAGTGACCCTTCCGGACGGCAGTTACCTGAAGAGCTCGACTGGAGATTACGTCAAGGAAAATGTATCTCCAGTCGCCTTCCTTGCTAGCCTCTATCCATTCGACCTCGAATACGGCTACGGTCCTGTCGCAGAACTAGGCTACGGCATTACCCTATCGTTTCCATTTCACAGAGTAGGAAGCCATCTCGAGGACCTAATAGTATTGACAATCTACGTGGGATTCTTTCACGTGCTGGCCGGATTGGCCATAGGCTTCAGGGACATATTGATTCACGGTAATGGGCACGGGGGCGTCGGTCTCGTTTGCGCCTTTTTCGAAAAGGGTGCTTGGATGACGCTTCTCATCGGTGGTTGGATGCTTGCGTACGGGTTCCTAGGGAGCCCAGATCAGATGGGCTACCTATCAGAATCCCAAGCAAATGCAATGGTGGTCCCAGGCGTATCGATTGTCCTTGCCTCAGTTGTGTTGCTTATGTGGACTCTTTACAAATATCACGGAGTCCCGTTCCCAATAAACGTCGGACTTGCACCAATTGAAGCCGTCGGGATGATGCCCACAGTGATTTCTTACGTGAGACTCTTCGCAGTTGGGGTTGTGGGAGTGAAGATAGCTGAGACC
>CAXHBZ010000181.1:0-2719 GCA_964015215.1 uncultured Candidatus Poseidoniales archaeon
TGTCGTCGGCAGCGTCAGATGTGTATAAGAGACAGTCATGACACCGTATACAACGGAGCGGGAGCAGTAGATGATACGTCTGGGGTAGCGACGCTTCAGGAAATGGCTAGGCAGTTTTCAGTTCTTCAATCTGAGCTAGGTGATCCTCAATATACCATCTACTTCTGTACATGGGGGGGTGAGGAAGAGGGCCTTTGGGGGTCAAAAGAATGGGTTGATAAGTATCGCGGGATGTTATCAGAGGGGTTACGGCTACACATCAATATGGACATGAACCATGTCGATTTGGAGAGAAACAGTGGATTGACAATCTATGGGAACAGCGGTAAGGATGTGGAAATTCTCAAAGGAATCAATTCCGCTTTCTCTGAGAAATACCCAGAATTATCGTCTAAATATAATGTAAATGTAAACAAGCTCTCCTCGGATTCTATGCCTTACAATTCCGATCATGCTCCGTTTGTGTATGAGATAGATGATCGACCTGATGATGGTATTGATTACGGTAAGGCCGTAGTTTGCTACGGTTCTGGATCAAGCGAGTACCACACGTATCTCGACAGGATGGATAGATTCAATGAGGAAAGCCTGGCTGTTTCTGGAATTATTCTGGGGTCGTTAGTCAGATACTTGTCCTATGGAGAAAGAGCTTAACGCTGGAAATTGAGTCTAAAAAAATACGAAACGGATATACGCCGCCAATTATCGGGAAGGGCATGGTCAAAATTGGTGATGCCGCGCCTGCCTTTACACTGAAAACAACAGACAAGACTGATATTAGCCTCTCTGACTATCATGGACATAATGTAATACTAGCATTCTACCCTGGTGCGTTCACAGGCGTGTGTGACAAAGAAATGTGTTCCTTCCAGGAGAATTTCGGAAAATTGAGTGAATCAGGGGCGAAGGTTCTCGGAATCAGTGTTGATTCTCCGTGGGCTAATGCAGAATTCGCAAGAAAATACAACATTGGTTTTCCACTCTTGTCGGACCTCGACAGAGAGGTCGTCAAAGGGTACAATGCATCTTTTGAGGGCCTTGGTGGGATTGAGGGGTATGTTTGTGCGAACCGTGTTGTCATAATACTGGACAGAAAAGGAGTGGTCCAATACCGGTGGGATGCTGAGAATCCGGGCGTAGAGCCGGATTATGAGGCAATAGTTGAATTCGCATCGTCACTTTAAAGGGGCCTTTTTGTCTTTTGTCAGAATGTATTACATCACTTCTGGGGAATGTATCCCTAACAAGTCCAAGCCAATTGAAATCGATCTCGCGGTCAAATCACATAGGGCCAGTCTACTTTCGGTCAAGGCGCGGTCCTCTGACTTTAGTATCGGGCATGCCTCATAGAAAGTCGCGAATGCAGAGGAAATCGAGTGGATATGAGTGCATAATTTATGTGGATAGAAGGTAGATGATGCGTTGTCGACAGCTTCAGAGAAATTCACAATGCGCCTAGCCAAATTCTGCTCTTCCTCGGTTCCAACTACAATCTTGGCATTTTTGACATCATTTCTGCTGATTGGGGATAGGGAAAATATTCTACAAATCCTAGCATGGGAATACTGCAAATAAGGCGCGGTATTCCCTTCAAAAGATAGCATTTTATCCCAGTCAAATGTATAGTCCCTGGTTCTGTCTGTGGATAAGTCTGCATACTTTACCGCCCCAATGCCAATCATCTTCGAAACCCTATCCTTGTCATTTCCTTCCAGACTCGGATTCTTCTCAGAAATCGACCTGTCGGCCCTAGAAATTGCCTCCTTCAACAAATCAACAAGCTTCACTGACTGGCCGGCTCTACTCTTCAACATCTGGCCGTTTGAGTCTAGGACAGAACCAAAATTAACATGGGTTGCATTATGGATTTCTCGCATGAATCCAGCTCTCAACGCAACTTCGAAGACCATCTCAAAGTGTTGTTTTTGTGGAGTACCAACCACATAGAGAAGATCATCACAGGATAGCCTTTCTACACGATCGATAATACATGCTAGATCTGAGGTCGAGTAGTTAAAGCCCCCATCGGCTTTCTTGATCATTACTGGAAACGGTTCGCCCTTTCTGTTTACCCATTTGCCTCCCAAGTAAACAACGCTTGCCCCATCGCTTTTTTCCAACAGGCCCGATTCATCCAGTCTATCAACTACTTGAGGGAGTAGGTGCCTGTATGCTGATTCTCCCATCAGATCGCTATCGTCCAGCAGGACGTCCAGCATATCATAAACCTCATTGAAATAGTTGGTTGATACATTTACCAAAATCCCCCAAAGACGCAAGGTATCAGCTTCACCGCCCTGTAACATAACAACTCGGGACCTAGAACGGTTTGCGAAGATTTCATCATTCTCAAACTTGAATCTGGCTTCCTTGTAGAACTGGTCAAAATCTGATATTCCCTTTTCCAATGAGAAATCTTCTTCGCCAATGTCCACAAGATGCTCTATTAGCATGCCAAATGGAGTGCCCCAATCGCCTATGTGATTCTCCTTGACGACATCGTGGCCTTTGAATTTCAGCATCCTGACTATGGAGTCTCCAATGACGGTTGATCTCAGGTGTCCGACATGCATCTCTTTAGCAACGTTTGGGGCAGAATAATCCACAACGATTTTTCTTGGTTCCTCTTTACTGATGCCCAACCTCTCGTCAGGGAGAAGTGCCATTGCCTTGGAAGATAGCCATAGTGGATCAGCCTTAAGATTCACAAAGCCGTTCA
>CAXHBZ010000182.1:0-2715 GCA_964015215.1 uncultured Candidatus Poseidoniales archaeon
ACCCGTTATGTCGTCGGCAGCGTCAGATGTGTATAAGAGACAGATTCTATCTCAGGTGAAGTTAGGCAGGGATTAGAATCTGAAATTATTAATTTGAGCGCGGAAGGATGGAGCCCCGCCCCTGGCAAGAGTGAGCTAACAATCAGGGTTATCGATTCGAGAGGGTTCGAAGTCGCTTCGACCAGCAAGGTGTTCGATGTTAGGAGAACAGACTGGAACGTCGGCTTGGTTGGATTGGAGATTATCGGTACAGGAGGGGGGCAAGAAATTTTAATCCTGACAAAAAGAAGTAACCAGCAAATTTTGGGGGGGTCGATTTGCAATATTCTAGTAGAGGCAGGGGCCTATTCAGAAGAGTACTTGGTGGACATGTCTGAGTCTAGTGCCCTAGCCCCTAGGCCGAGCATAGAGAGGCCTGATGTGAGCGACGGCGTGGAACTTGTGGCGACGATTAGCTGTGAGTTCCCATGGGACCAAGATTCTGATGAGACTGATGACGAGGCGAGAATAATCCTGTCGGGTTCCGAAAATTCTGAGGGAGGGTTCAGCGATTCCAGTACCGCAATTGCTTCCGCAGGATTGGTTATAGGCATCTCTGTTGCCTTCGCTTGGATGGCTAAAAACTTCAGGGAAAGTAGGGAAATGATGGAGAAAACCAGATTGGCTGTGGAAAAGAAAGCCTTGGAAAGGATGTCAAAGAGGTCTTCAATAGAGGAAAATCGGGAGAGGGTTGAGGAAAATGAGCTCACGCAAGAAGAAGCAGATTTAGGAACCGAGAATGAGGTTGATTCACCAGACATTCCTGAAAATGATTCAGAAGATTTAGACCCCTTTGAGGAGCGTCTCAGTCGATTAAGGTCAGGAAAATAGGTGAGCTAGTGTCCACTTCATCGAATCTTCCAAGCTTCCATACGTTTGACCCGATAGTACACGATCCAGTTGAGGTTATACCGCTGATACAATCATCATTGGGAGGTGATCATGAGGACATTAAGTTAGCGAGTCCGAACTCAAAGGATATTCAAAGTCTGATAGAGGGTATCGAACCGAGCCTTGACCCGGCTACATTGCTATATCTCACTATTATCGAGGTTAATAATGACGGAGACCGGACAGAGGGAATAGATCACGGGGCCGGGAAGGAAAGGTTGGGGAGATTTCCCTATGCCGATGGAAACATCGTGACATACCTAATCCGATACACAAGGCAGAAGGGGGACATGACGACATTGCATGAATTGTTGTACAAGCTATCGGACGGTCTTTCGGAAGACAATCTTGGAGAGCCTGGCTTCAGGGATGGGTTTGGTGGACTAACTCTTCTTGGATGGCTCACGAAGAAGGAGGTTCCAGAATTGCAGAGATCCATACGATCTGGGAGATGGGAGGTTCTGTCAGAGGAGCCTCTTGACGGAGGGGTAGACTATGCTTTCAGACTTCTTCTAGCTGTGCTAAGAGCCGCTCAGAGAAGAAGATGTGGTGTCTTGATGAGGAGGCACTCATAACTAGAATTTCTGACCTGTCAAACGCTCATACATATCTGCATAGAGTTCTGAGGTCTGGTTAATTATGCTATCCGGTAACGCAGGAATTTGTGGCTCTACAGCCCCCTTTTCTCTAGCTTCATAAAGCTCTTCATAGTGACCCGTCCCTAGGTAATGCTCTCTGACAAATTCCTTGGAAAGTGATACTATTTGCCCATTCCCATAATCTTCTGCCGCCCACCATCTATCCTCATCTAACGTCCCAAAAGAATCGACAAGGACCGGTACCCTCCCTGGTCCTAAGGCGAATTCTTTCTTACCGTCTACATGTATCAAGCCTCTCTTAGATGCCTCCCTGTCTATTATCTCGTCTATCTTAACAACGATATCCAAGATAGCGTCTAATTCTTCTTCTCTTAGGTTAGAAATCTTCAATGCCTCTTCTCTATCAAGTAATCTGTCAAACTTCTCAAATTTGGTTGAAACCTCCAAGTATGGTCTTGGTAGCTTTATTCCCTGATGGAGAGCGGTTCCGGGCTCAAAACCGAACTCCTCGGGCCCCACATCGCCCCTTTCGTACCTTCTCCAGCCACCTCCTGCCAGGTAGTGACGACAAATTACTTCCAAAGGAACGAAGACGTTCTCCATGTCTTTTGGTATTGCGCCTGGCTCCCTTATGACATCAAATCTCTTTGCGAGAACCCTATCTGGAGCATTCATCTCTATGATGTGTGTCTCACAGATGTTGGCATCTTCTACAAGCTTGAACCAATGGCAGGAAGTCCGATTGAGACTCTCGCCCTTCCGTGGTACGAGGCTTGGGATGATTTGATCGAAAACGCTTATTTGATCAGTGTATCTAAACTCAATAATATCTGGATTATCGGTACTCCATACTTCCTTTACCTTGCCCTTGTACAACATGCTTGCCATGAACAAACCGAGAGAGAGACGAAGATGAACATTACTGAGAAACAATCAGCTTTTTCTTACCGCCGATACTATATCCAAAGAACCGTGCCAAGCTAAGGGGGAGCGGATGAGTGAAACTACAGTTTCTGGGAGAAATGGCTTATTCGTACAACCCACGACCAGATATTTGGGTTTACTTTTGTTGGCAATTTTGCTAGTTTCGGGATCAGCTAATGCTCAGGAATATAGAAGTGGATGGGATTTAGTAGAAAGCGGGACTGCAAGTGACCTATTCTCTGTTGAATCAGAAGGAGGGGAA
>CAXHBZ010000183.1:0-2691 GCA_964015215.1 uncultured Candidatus Poseidoniales archaeon
CTGTGTTTCCAGATAGAGGAGATGGTGGTTCAAGGAGAGGACCTTACTGAGTCCCAATGCTCTGACAGGGACGGAGAGAACGTCATTTTGGACGAGTACTGGATGGCCCATGCGTGGATTGTGCGCCCATGGCTCACCAACGGGGACGTGTTCACGAATCACCACCCCTGCCTGAAGGAAGACGGGGCGGTCTACGACGTAGAGGATGAGTGCTGGGAAGACACCTCTGGGCATGTCGGGCACAATATCGAGTAGCGTCGCCAGTATCATGTGCCGCCAACCTCACCGCCACCTGTGCTGGGAGAAATACTGCAAGCGGCAATCGCCGCAGGTCTGGTCGCAATCGCCGTGACGGTTCTGATCGAGAGGTATGGGGGCGTGGTAGGAGGAGCACTGGGCACGGTGCCCACGACAATCGTTCCAGCAGTGGCAGGGATGGCCGCTGCTCAGGAGGAGGCAGAACTCCTGGATAGCCTCTCCGTAGTTCCTGCTGGTATGCTGATCAATGCAATCTTTCTGTCAGTGTGGATATACCTACCGCAATTCACCGCATCGATGGGGAGCGAGAGGTCCCTCGTTGTCACCACCGCTACGGCGCTGGTGGCTTGGGCATTGTTCGGAATGGCAACCATCCTCTGCATCGGCGAGTTGTCCGAGTCTGGAGCCGGGCCGAGAACGATTGGCATGATTGGAATAGCCCTAACGGCTACCTTCGGTATCATATTGGGGTGGAAGCCCGGTGAATCCCCCAAGGGAAGCCGTGTGGTTAGCAGGCCAGTACTCCTCGCCAGAGGCCTGATGGCGGCGACTGCAATAGGCGCCTCCGTCTGGGTGGCTGGTCTGGGTTTCCCGCTTCTAGCTGGCCTGGCATCGGTATTCCCTGCGATTTTCCTTACCTCTATGGTGTCTCTTTGGATCTCCCAAGGCCCATCCGTACCTAGAGGAGCGGCTGCCCCGATGCTTCTAGGCGGAGGTTCCGTGGGAGTCTATGCCCTAGTCGCGATGTACTCACTGGAGGCCTATGGAATGATCGTCGGATCTGCAGTGGCATGGCTGATTGCTGTGGTGACGTGGTCACTACCATCTTACATTTTCCTCAGGTGGAGAACCAGTGAATTGACATCAAAGAAGCTGCAGAGTGAATACTAATGTGCAACCTCTAAACGCCCGAATCAATTCCGCGAGATATGAGAATCAAGGCCGGGGACAAAGCACCAGACCTAGTACTGCCCTCGATTGACGGAACGGACTTCGAAATGTCCGCGATGAAAGGGAGGAGGGTGATATTCACTTTCTTCAGATTCTCGACCTGCCCATTCTGCAACATCAGAATCGACAACATCGTGAAGAGATGGGGCGAGTTCTCCGAGGACACTGTGATGGTCGGAGTATTCGATGCAGAAATAGGCGATCTGACGAAGAGGATGGGAAAGAGGGGGATACCCTTCACCATTGTGGCAGATGAGACCTATGAGACATACCTGAACAACGGGGTCGAGAAGTCCCTGGGGAGATTCATGATGGGGGCCATGAAGTCCCCCCTGACAATGATGAAGGCGACCCTCAAGGGGTACGTCCCAATGACCCTCTCAGTCTCTAAGATGTCCACTCTGCCGGTTGACATACTGATAGATGAGGATGGGATTGTGACTGAGGCGCACTACTGCAAGGACACGGTCGACCATCTCCCAATAGACCGCCTAATCGCATTCTCCAACGGGAATTAATCAGGCGTCAGGTTTTCTCCCGAACATCGCGAGGGTGCCAACGAAGCCCTCCTTGACCCCGACTCTCCTGATTTCCACATCTAGGAACCCGGCCTCGATCATTCCCTGCCTCCACTCTTCCTGACTGAGTGTCGTCATGTGGACGCCCAGCCCCACCGGCCAGTCAAGGCTGTCCTCGTTCTCGAGATAATGATCGACACCAGCGACTAGTACCCCTCCTGCCTCCATCCAGTTCTCTTGAAACTCAGCTAGCATCGCCAGGGGGTCCTCGAGGTAATAGAGGAACTCCATGGAGTGTAGAAGGTCGAACCTCCTAGGCGGGGACCAACCTGGGAGCCTTGCATGGTGGAACTCCCCGTCACCCCTCTCCCTGGCCTTCCTGATCATCTCCTCGGAGCCATCCACCCCAATGGCGACCTCGCAGTCCTCGTTATCTTCCAGCACCCTGCAGACCCAGCCGTTCCCGCAACCCACGTCGATGGCTGAGAAGGGGCCCTCCATCCTCGAAAGGGCCATCGAGAGCATCTCGCCTACGGATGCTGCGTGGCCGCTCTCCATCCCCAGGTCCCTGTCACGGAGGGCCCAATCCGAGAACAAGTCGGTAGCGTCCCTCTTGGTCATGCGTGTCCCTCCCGGGCCCGGCCAATCAAGATGACGGATACGCCGACCGGTTCAAGGGCGACCTACCGTCTGGGTAATCAGATGTGGTCGGCGGGCATCGAGGGTTTCGCCCTGAGCATGGGCCTCATACTGGCGATAGGCCCCCAGAACATATTCGTCCTTCGGCAGGGGTTGCTGAGGTCACACGTGTTCGCCGTGTGCCTGGTGTGCTCGCTGGCTGATGCGCTCCTCATCACCGTGGGAGTCCTCGGGCTGGGCGTGTACCTGTCCGGCATCGAGGGTGCCGAGTTCTGGATATCCATGGCAGCGGCGCTCTTCATCGCAGGGTACGGCGTGATGAGGG
>CAXHBZ010000184.1:0-2654 GCA_964015215.1 uncultured Candidatus Poseidoniales archaeon
GAGATGTTGTAGCGTCTCGTGGGCTCGGAGATGTGTATAAGAGACAGGATATGCCCAGTGAGATATATTCTGATACTGATTTCTGCTGACTTTCCGAGACCATGGGGCCACACTTGTTAGCCTCATTCATTGGATCCCCAACAGTGTATCTTTCCATGGTGGAGGTGATAATGTCCACAATCTCATCACGATGGCTTGCCGGAACAAGCAAGCGACTAAGAGAAGAACACTCTTGACCGGAATTGTTGAAGCAAGAATGTACCGCCATTTTCGACGCTTTTATTATGTCTGCGTCATCGAGAATTATGTTCGCACTTTTGCCTCCGAGCTCGAGTGTCACCCTCTTTACGGTGGGTGACGCCGCCTTTGACACGCTAACTCCAGCTGATGTAGATCCGGTGAAACTGACCATATCGACCTCGGGGTGAGAAGAAATAACCTCCCCTATTTCGCTTCCATGTCCAGAAACAAGATTGAATACCCCGGGAGGTATTCCACACTCGTGTATTATATCTGCGAGAATAAACGCATTGAGAGGAGCCTCTTTAGAGGGCTTTAGCACCATTGTGCAGCCCGATGCGAGTGCTGGAGCGACTTTTCCAATTATCTGATGAAGTGGAAAATTCCAAGGAGTAATCATTCCAACCACTCCAATTGGCTCCTTGACAACGATTGAGTTTCTTACTTCCTCCTCCCATTCAAACGTATCTAGAATCTTAGCGTAAGACTTTGCGACGACTCTCGGAGTCCCAACCATGGCCATTCTGGAGTAATTTATCGGGGTTCCAACTTCAGAGGTAATCAGCTGTGCAATCTCTTCTCCCCTATCCGCTATGGCAGAGGAGATGGCATATAGATACCCCTGCCTATCTGAGATACTGGACTTAGACCACGAAGAAAACGCAGATCTAGCCGCGGAAATAGCCGCATTGACATCCTCTTTTGTTCCAACAGGAACAGATCCGATGGTTTGTTCCGTTGCAGGGTTAACAACCTCTATCCTTCCATCCCCGCTTGCAGGAACCCATTTGCCATTCACGTATATGGCATCTCGTGCAATCATAGACTTCCCAGTGAGGCCTGACTTATCACCTTCATGGAGTTCAATAATGAGTGCCCCCTCCTAGGACACATGCCCTTTACAGTTGAAAGACACGATGGTGGCGTCGCAGTGGTATCTATGTCACCAGAAGCATCAAGGAATACCTTCAATCGAGCAAACTTCGATCCAATTAGGAACAAATTAGAGGAATTAATGGAAGATTCGTCATGCAAAGCGGTCGTCCTTACCGGCTCTGGAAAATTCTTCAGTGCAGGGGGGCCAGTAAACGAATTTGCAGATGCGATAAATGAAGGCACCATTGTTGACATGGTGAGTGAGATGACTAATTCCCTTCATTCATTGATACTCAAAATAAGAGCCTCTGACACTGTTTTTGTATCAGCAATCAATGGGGCCGCCGCTGGAGGGGGTCTTGGTCTAGCACTTTCTACCGACTACAGAGTCTGCTCTGAAAATGCAAGGATAGCAGCAGCATTCTTTGGCTTGGGCGCCTCTCCAGATGGAGGAACCACATGGCTATTGCCAAGACTGGTGGGAAGTCAAAGGGCTAGGAGGTTCTTTTTTGGGAATGAGGTATGGTCGGCTGGTGAGTCTCTGGAGGCCGGAGCAGTGGACGAGGTCGTACGATCAGAATCATTAATTTCAAGATCGATTGAAGTGGCCAGAAACTGGGGGAGATGGTCAGTAAATAGCCGCAGGTCTACCAAGCAATTGATTGATGCATCAACATCTACATTCCTAGAGACACAATTAGAGTTCGAAAGAGCATTGATGATTTCTTCGACACAGTCTCCGGATTTTCTGGAGGGAGTTACAGCTTTCATGGAGAAAAGAGAACCACGATTTTCCAGGGGTAGTGAGGATGAATAGACGCCTGATAATTCTCAGACATGCCCAAAGTAGCAGGGACGACTTCAACGTAATTGATCACGATAGACCATTGGACGAGAAAGGAATTCGAGACTCAGCAATTATCGCGAGCGAAATCAATCAAAGGGATTGGGTGCCTGACCATATCTTCGTCAGTAGCTCTCTCAGAACAACTCAGACTTTGGATAGCATGGGTTCACAATTTTCGAAGATACCGAAAACCGTAATGGGAGAATTATATGATGCCAAGTTACAGACGGTACTATCGGTAATTGAAAGTATTGGCGAAGGACAAACAGGGATGATTATTGGGCATAATCCTAGTTGCGAGATGCTATTGGAATGCATTACAGGTAACCTTGAGATAATGCCCACTTGCTCGGGTGCTCTGATTTCCGAAATAGGTGGGAAATGGACTTTAGATCAGATAATCAGGCCAAGAGGCGCTAAATGACAATTATTCCAGAGCTTCAGTGAAGAAGGAAACCAATCTTTCCTGGTATTCTGGATTCTCCCATACTGCGTCCACATGGCCAGAACCTTCAACCATCCACAGGGTCACATTCGCGTTTGAATCGATAGCTCGATCGTAGAATTTTTGAGAATGAAGGGGAGAAATTCTTCCGTCATCTTCGCCATGGGTAAGATAGATTGGCCTTTCTCCCGCCTTCGACGCCGCGCTTATTGGCGGGATTTCATTTGGATTTATTCCGATAATTCT
>CAXHBZ010000185.1:0-2647 GCA_964015215.1 uncultured Candidatus Poseidoniales archaeon
TGTGTATAAGAGACAGCATGCATTGTGTCCACGGTGGTTGAGTCCCTGGTTGAGGCCAATAGTCGTGACAGTCTTGCCCTCGCCATACGGAGTAGGGTTTACGCTTGTCACTAGGATCAGCTTTCCTCTTTTGTTTGCCTGTCCCCTAGAAAGAGCCTCCCAAGATACCTTGGCGATATGAGGTCCGTGGAGAATCAGGTCACTGCTCGTTAGTCCTAACTGCTTCGCAACTTCTTCGATCTTCATTGGTTCAGCCGCGCGGGCAATATCAAGGTCGCTGTCCATGGTACCCGGAGGGGCCATACATACCCGTTATTTTCGGTTGGGGATCCACAGACCGAATCATTCTCAATGGGGCACGGAGACGGTCGGAGCGAGAGGGGGCGTGCGAGTTGGGTTGTCCTGATTTCTGGGGTGTTGCTGGCTATCCGATTTCACATTCTCTGACGCCTCGTCTTTTCGAGATTGTAGGTAGCGCCCTTGGTTTTGAGGGTGTGAAAACCGTATTCTTGGAGGCAGGAAGTGCGGAGGATTTTCTCGAAAGAGCGTCGGAACTAGATGGCGATCTTTGGATATCATGCACCAGTCCACTAAAGAATTCGGTCTGCAAAAAGCTGGGAATTGAGGTGCATTCTGACCTGGAGGCGGTCAATCAGGTAACAAGGGTTGCCGGTCGATGGGAGGGAGGAAACACCGATGGCGAGGGTTTCGTCATCGCATGCAGGCACACTCTCTTGGATCCTGAAGGGAGGACGCTTGAGATGAAGGGAGGGGGTTCGACTGCGAGATCAATAGCTCTGTCATGGACAGAGTGTGGAGGAAAGCTATCCCTTCTCCAAGGCAGGAGGGTTTTATCAGATGGCCCATGGATGAAATCAATTGCAGAGAAAGGAGTAGTTCCTGATGTTTCCATCGATACAGATAGCCCGCCGGGACATGAGCAGGAAACAAAGGACACCCGAGCTAAATCATTATCCATCAGTTACGGAGAATCCTCAGGGCATGGGGATTTTGGTGTCGTTATGTTGGTGGCACAGCACTTAGAGGCGTGGAAGGTTTTGTTCGCTCCGGAAAGGATTGAAGAATTGCCTTCTATGGAGGAGGTTTTACAACTTCTATCTGTTCCATAGCAATGTTTGAGCATGGTTGTTCAAGACGCTGCCTTCTCATGAAAATACGAACATCAAGGGCATGGTCACTATCCCAAGTAAAAGCGCTAGGATTCCTTTACCGAATGATTCCCTCTGCGCCCAATTCGCTTTTGCAAACAGAGAAGATGGGACGATTAACCATATCAGGAGTATCAGGATGTGGCTTGGGTTATCGGGGTCCTTCTCGAAATAGCGCAACTCAATCGATTGTATATCGTCAGTTCCTGCCAGATGGATGTCACCCTCATGACTACGGAACATCAGTAATGGCACCAGTTCTGTTGAATGTGTATACTTCGAATCGTCGTAATATTCCGGGACCACGGCCTCCCATACCCTTCCGTCATCGTCTATCCATGTCAGGTAGCCGTTGAAATTGTAGTAAGTGTTGAGTTCCCCTCGGAAGTTATTGGTCTGAATTTCTAGAGCAATAAAATCTAAGTCTCCGATCTCTCTAATGATATGATTTGGGGCCTCGATTGAGTGCGCGGTGTAGTTGAAAGTGTGATTGTAATAAGTGAGCTGGAATTCTTCAACGTAGGAGTGGTCTGACGATTGCCAATGTGGGCCGGAATTAGTGCCCCAATCACTGATCGCGATAATGCCACTGCAAACCACCAGCGCCGGGATCATAGCAAAGCCTGCCCACCACCAAGCTGAGGACGTTTTTTCCTTAGTTTTCTCCTCTTTTACCTCGGGACCCTCTGTGCCCAGATCCCACCATTGGTCTTCCTCCTGATCTTCAACCATTGCCGTCACTTGTGGAAGTATCTACATTCAAAGTGGTATATTACCATGCTTTTTCGGTGGGACCCATTCCCTCTTGTTCAGAAGGGGCTTCAATGCCCTGACGAGGTTCTTCCTTGTCTCCGCAGGTTCAATCACGTCATCCAGCCAACCGTGCTTAGCGGCGACATATGGATCGCCAAATTTTGTCTTGTATTCACTGATTAGCTCGTTCCTGACCCCATCTGAGTCACTCGCTTCGGAGAGTTCCTTCCTGTGGATGATATTCACAGCACCCTCGGCACCCATGACGGCCAACTCTCCCCCTGGCCAGGCAACGTTGTAGTCCGAGCTGAGATGCTTGCAACTCATGGCCAGATATGCTCCCCCGTAGGCTTTCCTAGTCACTACGGCCATCTTTGGGACCGTAGCCTCGGCATAGGAGTAGAGCAACTTGGCACCGTGCCTGATTATGCCTCCCCACTCCTGGACTGTGCCTGGAAGGAATCCGGGGACGTCGACGAAGGTAACTATCGGTATGTTGTAGCAGTCGCAGGTCCTAATGAATCGTGCAGCCTTCACAGAGGCATCGATATCAAGGCATCCTGCCAAAACGCTCGGCTGATTCCCCACGATTCCAACGGAGTGCCCATCGAGGCGGGCGAAGCCGATGACGATATTCTCAGCGTAGTACTCGGATAACTCGACAAACCTTCCCTCATCAACAATCTCCTTGATTACATCCCTCATGTCATACGGTCGGTTTGGGT
>CAXHBZ010000186.1:0-2613 GCA_964015215.1 uncultured Candidatus Poseidoniales archaeon
GTTTCCTCGAAGTCGCAGTCCTCCCTTTTCGAATATCTTCCAAACAATTTTTTGACAACTTCCCGAGGAGTGCTAAGGCCTCTCTGACACCAGATTCCGGTTCAAGTCCGGGAGCGCGGACCACTAACTCCCCAGACTCTAGAGGGAGATCGAAATTTTGAGAATTTGCAACTCCAGTTGATGGAGTCCGTTTTTCGTCGGATACAACAAGACTGACAGCCCTCTAACCACCACCTCCTCATGTGGTAGCAGGCCGTTTACCGAGTGAAAGGACTCCGATTCACACCAATCCCTTGATTGAAGACATGTGGGCAGGCTCATAAAGGGGACTTTGCTCGGCCAGCTGCTGGAGGTTATCACATGGGCATCGCAAAGTACGTTCGAGAAACATGGAAGAAGCCCAAGGAAGGCATGCCAATGCTCCACAGGCGTGACAGAATGGCGTCTTGGAGAAAGGACCCAGTTTTCCAGCGTGTACAGAGGCCAACGAGGATCGACGCAGCCCGAAGACTGGGGTACAAGGCGAAACAAGGAGTGGTATTAGTCAGGACCAGAGTCAGGAGAGGCGGCCTGAGAAAAGGCAAGATCCACATGAAGAGGAAGCCTTCGAAGTCCGGAATCAAGAAAATAACCATGGCAAAGTCTGTTCAGAGAATAGCTGAGGAGAGAGTCAGTAGAAGATATCCCAATCTCGAGGTTTTGAATTCTTATTGGGTTGGTGAGGATGGAAAGAACAAGTTCTACGAAGTTATTCTACTGGATCCCGCACATCCAGCTATAATTGCTGACGCTGAACTCTCTTGGGTAGCCAAGGGTAACAGCCACTCAGGGCGTGCGTTCAGAGGAAAGACTAGCTCAGGCAAGAGAGGTCGAGGACTAATGAACAAGGGCAAGGGTGCCGAGAAGCTTCGTCCAAGTCTAAAGGCCAACAAGAACCGCGGAAAGTGAGGCGACTCTCCGTCATATTGATGCCATGTCAGTCGTCCCGTTGTCTAATGGCTGACCTTCACGCATCTGAGATTAGGGGCCTTCCGGTCATACTCCCCAGTGGGAGGCTGTTAGGCACCGTTTACGACTCATTCGTCAACACGGACGACTGGTCATGTACCCACATATTCGTCTCAGACCCCCCTGCAGATTTGGTAGAGGGACGAACTCACCTTGCAATACCTTGGAAATGGGTCAGGTCGGTTGGCGATGTTGTCCTGCTGAGATGGTTTCCGCCAACACCACTCCCCAAGAACCTTTGACTCATGAGTGAGCGTATTGCCAAAATCATTCAAAAGGGGAACGACGACCCAAAACCGTGCGAGCAACGACCATATTCACTGTAGTGGCCCTTTTGATGGCTCTAAGCTCGCCACTGGTACACTCTAGCACGACAAAAGGAGTTGTGATATGTGCGGGAGCAGATATGGATATGGTTCCAGCGAACTGGGATATCCAGGATCAGTCCTGTGTTAGGATTGACATGGGAGTACTCCAACAGGGTGAAACCATCTCCTTCGATATCACAACGGATTCGGAGGTAGACATACTATTATTCTCCTCCAATTCGATAACCGTTTACCAGAACGAACAATCCTACAGGAGTGACTCCGTTTGGGAGAGCGACTCAGTTTTCGAGTCGTTCAATGGGACAGGAGAATGGCATTGGACCGTCCCTTCCGACAGAGATGCCACAAGGTGGTATATGGTGATAGACAACCTCGCACACCCACAAGACTCTGGGTTTGGTGATCAAGGAGGAAACTCAGCATCGGTGAGTCTGGATATCTCAACTATAGCCCCGGAACCATTCACACTGGTGGATACCATTGTCCGATTGGAATCAGGTCAGAGCTCCACCCTATATGGGCCATTTTCAATGGATAAAGGAACCCAGGTGAGAATAGACGTAAGCACCATGCAAGGGGCGCCTGATGTTTTCCTGATGGATGAAGACCAGTTGGAAATGTACAACGGAGGGGGAACGGCGGCGGCCCGAATTCAGGGAACAGATCTACTCCTCGTCACCTCAAGCAGAGACATTGTATGGACAGTTCCGGAATCACTTGAAGGAAGGGACCTCTATCTTGTTGTAGATAACAAGCCCGGCCCATCGGGAGGAGGTGCAGGAACACTACCAATAGCATCCACAGTAGTCCTCTCCCTAATTCCGATTATGGATCCAAAGGTATCTGGAATACCATCCTCAGGAATCATAGATGTAGGCTCCGAAATCACTCTTGACGCATCGGGAACCCCCAACTTGTCAAATCAAATTCCCGAATCTGGGTACTCGTGGGATACTGATGGGGATGGATTTGATGATAATACTGCAATGGCATTCAATATCAGTTGGCCTCAGCCAAGCAACCTGACTATCAGGCTCTCAGTCCTTGGCATCGATGGAAGAAGTACTAGCGTTTATGAGGAAATAAAAGTAGAGGACTTGTCCTCCCCCGTTGCGGACGTTTTGGTTGATGGGGTGTTGGAAAGATCATTCAACGAGAATATAGTGGTCGAGGCCTCATTTAGTGACAACTGGGGAGTATCACTAGTTGAGTGGCTGGTGGATGTTGAGACATACTCAACCTTCGAAACCGATTTCGAATCTGCTAAGACGTTTAC
>CAXHBZ010000187.1:0-2605 GCA_964015215.1 uncultured Candidatus Poseidoniales archaeon
CGTCGGCAGCGTCAGATGTGTATAAGAGACAGCCTCAGCGAAAATCCTCCCTCTGAGTACAGGCCAAGCCGCTTCCTCCACCGGATTCCTGGGAACTATTCCGTAAGGCCTGGCCATGAACTCAAACCTGCCTGCACTGAATCCAATATGCAACCTCCTCCTCTCACCTGGATCTAAGCCATGCAGGGTTAGGAATGAACCAACTCGTTCTGCCTGTGCTATCGGCCCCCCCGAGGCTAGAATGCTCATTACCGCACTACCTACCTCCATCCTATTAGTTCTGGATAGTACCTTTTGAGCAACTTGGAAGAAGTCCGTACATAGGCCCACCTCTCCCGGGTAATGGGGCACTACTGGACTAATATTCCGCTTCTGAACTTCCGTGGAAAGATGCGCTTGAGCTATCCAACCTATTCCAAAACCAAGCTTATCCGCATGCTCGGCCTGATCCATGAAATTTGAAAACATCTCATTTTCAGTTGGGATGAAACCGGAGGAATCAGGTGTCTGGGAGATAGAAAAGAAAACGTCAAACTCCATTTGATCCCTCAGATAGAACGCATCCGTCCACCATCCACAGCAAGGCTGACGCCTCTTATCGCCCCACTGGACGGGAGGCAGAGCCAGGTTATTGCCAAAGCCGTCTCCATCGGATCAATGAGCCTCTCAATTGGGACGCTGTTCATCCAGTTTGCATGGACTTCTTCGACGTCCATTCCGGTCTTGGAGGAGATTGAGTTAGCGAGATTTCCGAGTCTGTCGGTATCTGTAAATCCAGGAAGGATGTTATTTATCGTAATACATGGATGAAGCTCCCTTGAGAGGGATTTCGCCCAAGATGCCATGGCTCCCCTGAGGGTGTTGGAAAGTCCAATGTTGTCAATGGGCTCCCTGACAGATGTCGATATTACATTTACAATTCTCCCGCTGCCTGCTTCTATCATCCCAGGTGCAAGAGATTTGACCAGTATGTGCGATGCATGTAGGTGCCGGGCAAAAGGGCCACTGAAGTCATCCACAGAGTTTTCCAGAAGCGGTCCTCCCGGAGGGCCGCCTGAATTGTTTACTAGGATGTCTATGTCTCCGATTACCGAGGCAAACTTCGAAACTGAGTCCAAATCTTCCATATCAAGAGCGAAGTATTCGTGACCAGAGCCTTGCATGTTAGAAACCAGCTCCTGTAGTTCCTCGGTTGATCTTGCGCACACAATGACCCTGCATCCGGATCTCGCCAAGGCCAAGGCCGTTGCCCTTCCAATTCCCTTTGATGCTCCACAGACAAGAGCTGTTTTCCCATCAAGAACTCCCTCTGCGAAGGGAAAGCCATCTCCAAGTAGGTCATCTTCCATTTCATCACCTAATTTATGTAGTGCGCGTAAGTCTCTTCTCGTAACTTCTGAACCACAACATCCAGTACTTCCTGAGGCGCGTTCTTGAATGTTGGGAACTCACTGGGGCCTTGTGGGTGTCGCATCTTCGGCCAATCTCCGTTGACATATGCAACTAGCGCCTCCTTCATCAACACTCCTGCAAGTACTAACGTCTGATAACAGAGGTCTTCATATGACACTCCCCTAACAACCGGGAGTTCTCTCCTCAGTAATATCTCTCCTGTGTCAATTCCATTGTCACAAAAATGACAGGTCGAACCAATTTTTATATCATGGTATACAGACCAAGCAGGAGAGGCCGATCCTCTGCATTCGGGGAGGAGTCCGGGGTGCGAATTGATAACTCCGTCTTTTGGAAAGTCCAGAATTTCTCCACGTATTATTCTGGTACCTCCGAATACTATCAAATCCAACTCCATTTGCTTAATTATTGGCATCACTTCTGATGAGTTATGAATCGGAACAGTTACCAAATTTATTCCATGCTCCCTCGCCTGAGATTCAATAGTCGGAGCGATCTCATTTCCTTCGATTCGCTTCAGGAATTTCTCCCTCTCCTCGTCTCCCACGGAGGAGTCCTCCTCGATGATTATCTGAGGTATATGCCCTTCGGACAAGATTTGCTTTAGCATCTCTCTGCCGTACGGATGCTCTTTGAGCAACAGAAATGCAAACCTCGGCTTAGCCATCACACTCGTTCTCCGGAGGGGCTACACATACCCGTTATTTTCGGTCGTCAAATCTGCACCTAAATTGATTCATCAGAGTCGGTATTGCCCCAACCCTCACTAAAATCGAATATTTTTTCCAATTCACGATGAGTTTTAGCATATGATAATCTAAAAATCTTTGGAGTCCTGTGATAGCCATCCAGGCCAGATATTGTAACTCCTCCTAGCTCATTTAGATCTACATAGCCGTCTCCTGCTATCCCTCTTGATTCTACATCGAACCAGTTCACCTCGCAAGTCATAAATCGGCAACCATTTTCAAGTTCGATATCTTCAATCAAGGTCAGCCCCATTTTGGCCCGAGATTCATCAACACACGGGGCCATCCACCCGTTTATCCTAACAGGGGTCAAGCCGACCTCGTCAAATTCGCTGGTTCCTTGTGGATATCTAGCACTTGTCTGATGGGCCTTCTCCACTATGTCCATGTTCACATGACCTGTCTCTTATACACATCTGACGCTGCCGACGACATAACGGGTG
>CAXHBZ010000188.1:0-2545 GCA_964015215.1 uncultured Candidatus Poseidoniales archaeon
CAAGGAAACTAAGGGGGGTAATGTCAGAAGGGATGTTACTCGCGGCTGATGATGGTGATGGGAATGTCACTGTTATTACTACAGAGGGAGAGATAGGAACCGGGTCCAGAGTCAGATAGGCGTGATTATACATTTTCAGGCTTGTCGAAGAAATCCCACTGAATCTCAGCCAACTCCTTGTTGGTGGAGGCATTTGAGTATGCTTCTAGTGGTAGACGGTTTAATTCCAAGAAGGTTTCACCATAGGGCAAGCAGTCTAGAACCTTTTTTGCTTGCCTCTCTCTACCGAGTATGTACAACGTCGAGGCAAGGGCTTCCGCCGTGGATAATCTTCCCGGTTTTCCCCAAGAGACAGGGTTTGCAGCTAGTAAAACAGGAAGGGTTCTTCCTTCCAATCTGGTGTATTTGGATATAGAATCCAACGACTCATTGAGCCTTTTCCATGAACAATCTAATGCTACTATAGCCCCCCCTTTTGTAATCAAATCAGTATCATCCGGGCCGATTAATCTCCCACTTGATGGGTCTAGTAAGAAACCTCTTTTGGGTGCGCTTCTCGTAGTTTTGTGAAGAACGGCGAGACCCTTCTTTGATACCCTTCTAGCGCTACACTTCTTTGGGTCGTCCTGATTCAGGTGAATCACATGCAACGGTATATCTGAATAATCATTCTTTACCGAGGAACTCATCGAGTGCATCTCCTATGGTCATGCCCCTACTACTTGGCGCTCGAACCGATCTTTCTGGTTCTGAAATATTTTCTTCAAACAGTTTAATGTCAAGAGCCTTTTCTATCTTCTCTAATGTTGAATCAGCTGGTTGGACACCGGCTTCAGCTTTCTGTATGTCATTCAAGCGTAGATTGAGCCTCATAGCTAAATCTCTAGACGACCATCCCTTGGCTTCTCTACCACGCTTGATTGCTCTATGGAAGTCTGGCATTACTTCTTTCTCCAATTTAGACATATTCTTTGTGTACGCCCTGACAGGGGAAAGTGGCGCTCTGGGTTTTGATAAGGGAACATTTCTCTTTTCAAGTATGTTGAGATTGTTAGATTCAATACACCTGTTGCAACATCTGAGTCTGGTCCCTGATATCTCAGAAAGTAGTGTCATTACTCTCTCGGATCCACACATCTCACAGGTTCCCATACGGTTCCCACTTAGCTATCGAACATATGGGTTGGGGTTATTTGAAATCAAATACCCCCTGCGAGGCCCGTGGCAACTGGTTCGGATACCATGAGGTCTGACGATACATCATCTCAGACAGCAGTGACCAATCTACAGAAAGAAATGCAGGTTTTGACTGAAAAAGCCCAACAATTGCTGACTGACAAGTTACTTCTAGAAAGTGAAATATCTCAAGTAAAAAAACGGGCAAGCAGGCTCGAGGAAGAAATACGAAATCTAAGGACACCACCTATGATAATTGGGCATCTTCAGGATTTGACAGATGATGGGGCTATAGTCAGGAGCTCCAATGGTACAGTCTTTCTCGTATCCGTAAACCCTAGGTTAGATACACAGAAACTGATTCCGGGTTCCAGGGTCGCCCTAAACCAAGACACCCTCTCAGTTATAGAAATCCTATCTGACGCTTGGGATCCCCTGGTCGTAACATCTGAAATCGTAGAAAAGCCGACTGTTTCATACGAGGATATAGGAGGTTTGACAGATCAAATAAGAGAAATTAGGGAAACAGTCGAACTTTCATTTACCAATAGAGATGACTTCGAGAGATTCTCAATAGACCCTCCGAAGGGCATCCTTCTAACCGGTCCTCCCGGTACTGGGAAGACAATGCTAGCCAAGGCTGTAGCAAACTCCACAAATGCCGTTTTTCTTGGATTAGTGGCATCTGAGTTAGCACAGAAATACATCGGCGAAGGAGGTCGACTCGTAAGGGAGATATTTGACCTAGCAAGGAAGAAGGCCCCAGCCATAGTTTTCATAGATGAGTTAGATGCAATCGGCTCAAAGAGATTAGACAGCGCTACGTCTGGGGATAGAGAGGTTCAAAGAACCTTAATGCAACTACTCTCCGAGCTCGACGGGTTCGAGCCATTGGAAGATGTCAAAATTATAGCTGCAACAAACAGGCCTGAATTGTTAGACAGCGCGTTGTTGAGACCAGGAAGGTTTGACAGAATCGTTGAAATTCCACTCCCAGACGAAGAAGGTAGACTCTCGATATTGAACGTGCATACAAAGAACACTCCGCTCTCGGGCCAGATTAATCTTGAGGAAATTGCAAGGAAAACAGATGGTTTTAGCGGTGCGGAGATAAAGTCATTAGTCGTAGAAGCAGGAGTTAGTGCTATCTCAAACGGGAGGAAGAAAATTTCGAAATCTGATTTTACAAACTCACTGGAAAAAGTCATGGTTGGGAGGAATACCAATCATCCGGACAATTTCTCCGGACTGTATGACTGATAGATAATCCTAATCTCTCAATCACTATCCGCAAGCATGGATGAGCCACTGGTGGAGTGCGTACCAAATTTTAGTGAAGGCAGAGATGAGTCGATTATCGATGAAATTA
>CAXHBZ010000189.1:0-2536 GCA_964015215.1 uncultured Candidatus Poseidoniales archaeon
GCTTCTTACTCGCGGGCATGCATGAATTCACCGAATCGGGTCGTTTTAGTTCGCCCGTCTGGATTCTGTCCGTCGTAACCATGGGGGGAATAAACCTGTATGTAATGACCAAGAAAGTCGAGTCATCCTCTGATTCTGCACGGCTAATGGAGGCATACCAGAATTTGCTATTCCTTTCTTCCATGCTAACCGGATGGGCCCTTCTGGGGAGTGTGATTTACGTAGGTTGATCGCTTACACTTACAATATCGAGGCCTTGAGATGTTCGTCTTACAATCGGAATATGACAGTGCGGGTGATCAGCAGCAGGCGATTGATGTATTGGTAAAGCAAATCGAAGAAGGCCAGGAAAGATGTGTTCTACTCGGGGTAACCGGGTCAGGGAAAACGTTCGCCATGGCTAAGATAATCGAGAGGATGCAGTTGCCTACGCTAATCCTCTCACACAACAAAACACTTGCCCGTCAAATTTGGCAAGAGATGTCAGGATTGTTCCCGGATAACTCTGTTGAGTACTTTGTCAGCTATTACGACTACTATCAGCCTGAGGCATACATACCAGGACGTGACCTCTACATTGACAAGGAGCTGCAGATGAATGAGAGGATAGAACAAGAGCGTTTCTCCACAGTGGCTTCCCTCGTTTCTCGTCCAGATGTGATAACAATAGGGACGGTTTCTACGATCTATGGTCTGAACCCGCCGGAGGTTTTCCAGCAGAATCACCTGAGGCTCCACGTCGGACAAACTGCAGATCCTCAGGATGTGGTTAGGAGTCTCGTGGAACTTCAGTATCGGAGAACCACCAGGGAAATTACCAGAGGAGATGTTCGGCTAAGAGGAGAGGTTCTTGATGTGTGGATGCCAAGCAGAGATGATCCAATAAGAGTCAAATTTGGATGGGAAGGAATAGAGAGGATTCAAGTCTGTGAAGCAGTGTCCTGGGAGCCCCTAGACGAGTTCGAAGAGGCTTGGATCCATCCTAGAGAGTTCTACATGACGAGTGAAGATAGATTCAACCAAGCCCTAGAGGATATCGAGACAGAGTTGGGTAATCGGTTGGATTGGTTCGAATCTAAAGATCGGGGTCTTGAGGCTCATAGACTCGAGCAGAGGACCAGATTTGATTTGGAGATGCTGGATGAGGTAGGTTCTTGCAAGGGGGTTGAGAACTATTCAATGCACTTCGATGGGCGAAGTAGGGGAGACAGGTCATACTGCCTTCTGGACTTCTTCGCAAGTAATGCGGAACAATTCCATGGGGGATCAGACCGATACCTTGTCATCATGGATGAGTCTCACGTAACGCTACCCCAGTTGGGAGGGATGTATGGGGGTGATTTCTCAAGAAAAAAGAATCTAGTTGATCACGGTTTCAGACTTCCGTCGGCGTATGACAACCGTCCACTTAGGATAGACGAGTTTCAATCTCTTGTACCTCAGATGGTGTACGTCAGTGCAACTCCCGGAGAGCGGGAGCTCAGGCACCTCGTAGAGGTGACAGGGCAGGATATCCCCTCAGGACTGTTGCATGTGGATGGGAGTGGCGGTGCCAGAAAGTCTGAGGGCGGGGGCCGCGAAACAAAACAGAGCATGGAGGAGTTACTGGAAAATATAGAAGGAATAGCGAAGATGGAGATAAGACCAACTGGCCTATTGGATCCAGAGATTGAGGTTCGAAGTACTGAGGGACAGGTACAGGATCTGCTCAGCGAGATAGGAGATAGAGTCAGTCGTGATGAAAGGGTCTTAGTTACGGTGATGACCATCAAGTTCGCCGAGGAGGTCTCGGAGTACCTAGAAGGGATGGGGGTCAAGGCACACTACCTTCACAGCGAGATAGACACACTTGAGAGAACCGAGATAATCAAGGCACTCAGATTGGGCTTGATTGATGTGATCGTGGGAATTAACCTACTCAGGGAAGGTCTTGATATTCCCGAGGTGTCTCTTGTAGCAATTTTTGATGCTGATAAGCAGGGCTTCCTAAGGAACGAAAGGTCCCTCCTTCAGACCATCGGAAGAGCCTCCAGGAACGTAAATGGCTCCGTAATTTTGTATGCTGATTCTATCTCTCCCTCAATGGAAGCGGCCATCAGTCAGACAATTAGGAGGAGAGGGGTACAGGGAGAGCATAACGAGAAGAATGGAATAGTCCCCAAGACTATCGAAAAGGCCTTGCCGGTGATGGGATCGGAGATTGATGACCTAGTCTCCGGAGTCGCGGGAAAGGGAAGTGACGGTGGCAGGAGAATGGTCGCCAAGCCCCCTGGTAAGAAAGGTCTGGAAGGACTAGCGAAGAGGTTTGGGTTAGGTGCTGGTGTCTGGAATAACTCTGATTCAGTACTCGAAAACGTAAGTCAGCCCGAGTGGATTGATGGAGATGCTATCGATTCCGATGATAATGATGGAGGGGCAGATGTTGTCTCAAAACTCGAGAAGGAGATGAGGCAGGCAGCAGAAAGACTGGACTTTGAAAGAGCAGCAGAACTTAGGGACAGAATATACAGCTGTCTCTTATACACATCTCCGAGCC
>CAXHBZ010000190.1:0-2535 GCA_964015215.1 uncultured Candidatus Poseidoniales archaeon
ATCAATACAGTCATTCCTTCCATGTCCCACCGTGAGGCATTCTGGAAATAACACTACTGATTCGCCTAGTAAGGTACAGACTTCAGACCAAGTTTGTATCCCAGTACATTGGCTGTCCTGTGGATTACTGGTGTGAGGACTAACAGAGCGACTATTTCATCTATCAAATCAGGGCTAGTAATTATCTGGCCATCGAAAAGGAGGAAAGAGACAAAAAAGACAGCCAAAGCAAACGACATCGTATCAAGAAGAGGGGCCTGTGAGCTCTCTGAACCCTCTCTCTTATGCCCCTTCCTCCTCTTGAAGAATGACCCTATCAAGTCCCCGCTCATGCAGGCAATCCCCAATGTGAAGCCCATTGTGAACGAAGCCCCCCACTCATTGCCAATCCAAAACCAATCGTCCTGTGAAGCCCATAGTGCAGGGTCTATGAAAGGCCTTGATTCTGGATTAGAACCGCTACCGAAGAAAATGTGCGAGAGCATAGCTAGGATACCACTGAAGAATGCCCCTCCAAGAAAACCGTTCCATGTCTTCCCATCTCCCAGTACCCTAAAACCGTCACCTAGGGTCTTCCCCCTATCGATTACCAGGCTGTCGAATCCAAACTTATCCGGAATCCACTTCCCAAATAGCATAGCACCCGTATTAGCTAGGTAGAATGGACCATACATGATTAAGACCGTCAAGATGTTCAGTGCGAATCCCCAAGATGAGTCATTGAATGACTCAGATAGCGTCTGTACAGTTTCCACGTCCTTCCCAGTAGTGACCGGTGTATGAGTGATTTGGTAGCCATGGCATAAGCACCAATTCCGACTTCGGCAGGGAAATCATTGATTTGCCAGTAGTAGCCCCTAGGACTATGAGCAAGAGAATTTCCATGCTACAGGCACTGATTATCCTCGCATCCATTATGATGGCCAGCGGGGTTGCATCCTCACAGGAGAATGAAGCCACCATCGACTCAAGCGTCACTTGGGAATCGGATGGTTGGTGTGATTATGAACACGTCAGGATTGTAGATGGAGGGGAGCTCACAATCAGAGACGTCGTTTTCGAACTAAGCTGTGACATAACTATCGAAGAAGGAGGTGTCCTCGATGTGGAGGATTCAGTACTCGCATGTGACATTTCAGAAGAGCCTGATGGCTTCACCAATTCGGACTGTGGCTGGGGGCTGAAGGGATATGGGTACTGGGACGAAGAAAGCAGAGCCTCATTCAGGGTTCCCAATGAGGGAATCGAGGGAGATTTCACCATGACCATGTATTCCGTGGGAGGGGCAAGCTACTATGGAGCCCAAGCATTCGTAGGCGACTCGGATCCGATCTCATTGAACGGAAGCAGTCACACTTTCGAGTTCTATGATACGGATGGCGAAGACATCTGGATAGGCCTGATAGGGTACGGTCAATCCCCTGTATCTGTATCTCATGTGGTAATTGAAGTAGGGAATGAGGAGATCGAGCTAGAGGGGCATTACCTGGAAAGCGTGAATATGATGGCAGCAGGAGAGAGGGCGTATGAAATCGTTGTAAACGGGCACATGGCCATGAGTGGCTCTTCCTTGTCCGGGACCAAATTAACCATTGGCGAATACGGTTCCTTTGTTTCGGAGGGTAGTAGTTTTGGTAGGGTTGGACCGATAATATCCCAAGGAGATGGTTCTGTTGTCAGGGTAACAAACTCGACATTCCACAACAGCCTTGATGACCATGACATCAGAGGAACAGGGTTCAGTGATATAATCTGGGAAAATTCCAGTGGGAGCGGGGGATTCACGGACAGATGGGAGAGGAGGATTGTAGATCAGAAGGTGGTATTCGACGCAAAGGGAGTGGTTTTCCGGGTTAACGGGATAGGGGTGAGTGAATCCACATCCTTCGAGTCTTTCAGCGACGACTCAGGGGAGGCCCTAGTAAATGGAGGGGGAGAGAGAGTGGTTGAGGTTGGATGGTCAAATGGTACAATTTGGAGCGAGTCTGCAACCATAGAGATAATCTCATACAGGACTGGCTGGAACCCTGATGGGTCTGGGATTGATGACTACGGCGGTCACAGCATACCTCTGTCATGGCATGATTTACAATACGTAAGCGATAGTACTCCTCACATAGAGTGGTCAAAACTGGAGGTTGTACTGGAAGAGGGCGTCTCGGAACCGGTGGGTTATGCTGGCGGATCTGTGCCGATGCGTGCCTCGTTCACCAATACTGGAACTGCCCCGGCCAGCTTCTACATCTCCTGCGAGACAGTAGAGACAGGCTTGGACGCGGACATAGGCGGTTACCAGGGACTCGTCTTGGGCAGTGGTGAATCGGGAGAGATGCTGTTCGATTGGAGAGGGGGGGAAATTGGTGATTTTACCCTAAATTGTGAGATTCTTACCCCGACACAGCTTGTGTCGAATGACTCATTTGGAGGAGGGGTCACATCATCTGATGTCGTATCATGGACAGAAGAACCGGACGAGGATAGCCTTCCAATGGTATCCATATTGGTCGCAATTGTGGTGGCAGTCTTGATAATCGG
>CAXHBZ010000191.1:0-2522 GCA_964015215.1 uncultured Candidatus Poseidoniales archaeon
AGACAGCATCTAGGTCGAGGTCGTGCAAGAACAAACCTGCCCACTCCACGGATCTCGATTCTTGAGTCGTCCATGATGATCTTAGCTCAGTTGATGCTGATGAAAGCATGTCAAGCCTCCTGTCTGGTTCTGAGGCGGCATTTGCTACACCTCTTTTGGCGAGAATCAAAGATGCCTGCGAAAGTGCTTCGGCATCTTCTGGGGTCAGCTTCGGCCAGTTTAGATCGGAAATAGCCCCGAGGGGTTCAGGCACCGCATCGGGAAATCTATCTCTGAGGGTTATGGCCTCGGGAGGCAGTCTTCCTGATTGAAGACAGGAAAGTCTCTCAACCACCGCATTTACCGAGGACGTTGAGGGACATTCAAGCTCGTCGAGGACGTTTTCATCCTCATCCACCACCCTTGACAGCCTCCAGTCGTATCTAATCTCCATGTGTGTCGCGTTGGGTCCTCATCCTTCAACGGTCCGGATGAACTGTTGTGAACAGAAGGAGTCAAACGTGATTGCTTGATGTATGGCCATGCAAGGTCGTCTTTATGTCCTGGTAGCCATAGGTGGGGCTATAGGTGCGACACTCAGGTATGCTGTGCAAAGCTCCTTTGGTCCGGATTCCGGAACGTATTCCACAGTTAGCGTGAATCTACTTGGATCTCTTCTTCTAGGATCTTTATTTGGTGCGATATCAGCTGGAGTGGCCATTGGCGAGGACGCAGTTGCTCTTTTCGCCACTGGGGTCCTAGGATCATTCACCACAATGTCGGCATTTGCAATGGATTATATTGAGTATTCAGATGATTCCTTGAATTCCGCGATTGCATACTTGTTGGTCACCATTTTAGGAAGTATTGGGCTAGCGATGATTGGTTATCGCACTACGATGGAAATAATTTCCTAGAGGTGTTTTAGGCGCTTTTTGTAGAATAGTTGAATAGTCTGTTGACTCAGCACTGTGTGTCTGTACGTTGTGGCAGGAGTTGGAGAGATGTTTTGTCCGGAATGTGGAACTCTGGGTTTTATGGAGCCTAACGGGAATATCAGATGCACGAACTATACCTGTGGGTATGAAGGTCCATTGACTGGAAAGGACGGAAAGGGAGCAGAATTTACCGACCCTATGACTGGTGAGACTATTGATTTGAGTAAAGCAAGATCCTCGGGCCAGTCCAAGGACCTCAAACACCTTACCGAAGTAGTAGAGGATGAGGGCGGAAAGGGAGTGCTTAGGGTCGGGGACATCAGGTGCCCCAAGTGTGACAAGAATGAGATATACGTAATCTTGATGCAAACTAGGAGTTCAGATGAGCCGGAAACAAAAGTCTGCACGTGCAAAAATTGCGGTAAGAAATTCAGAGAATACCAGTAATCGGCCCTATGGGCCGTCTCCGAAGGATGAAAGACCCCCTCTCACCTGAAGACCCCGATAAGATGCTGAGAGTGACTGCAAATACCCAACTGATGAGGGAAATTATAGATCTCCTTTCTGTACTGGCAGAAGAAGCTAAACTGGTCTGGGGAGAGAAGGGTTTGCACACCATAGTTGTGGATGGTTCTCACGTGGCCCTGCTCTCCGCTACAATAGGTGACGAGTGCTTCGAGACATATGAAGTAGAACCTGTTGAAATAGGAATCGAGCTGAGCAAAATGAGAGATCTGTTGAGCCTAGCTGGGCCTGGGGATTTAGTGGAAATAGACTACGATGACGCGGTAGGCGCCATAAACGTCAGGGTTGGGGAGGTTCACAGGATTCTAAGGGGGCTAGATGTTGGAACAATGACCCAACCAAAGACTCCTGAGTTGACATTCAATAACAGCGCCACTATCGGCTCGGACAAGCTTTCCAGGGCACTGAGGGCGGCTAAAATGGTCAATGAGCTGGTAAATCTGAGCCTTGATAGTACAAAAATGACTATCTCAGCCGATCAGGAGGCAGGAGAGAGTGTAACAGTATCTTTCGAATCAGGCGAGCTCAGTGAGCTCAGCTCACCCTCCCCAACTAGCTCCACGTATTCACTACAGTTCTTGGATCCGCTCACTAGGAAGCTTGCAGGGGGGCTAACCGAGCAGGTAATGGTCGAGTTTCAGGAGAAGTTTCCACTCAGAATGTCATGGAACAGCAACGATGGAGGGGCCAGTTGGACATACTTCCTAGCTCCTAGAGTTACTAACGACCCGTGATTTTACTGCGCTGTTTTGAATACACATGTGCTTACCGCGATGCATGGCTGGCTCGGTATGCGTGATTGTTCCCTCTGTTGGAAACCATATCGAGCTAGGGGTCACACTGGATGGATTGCTTTCTCAAACCTACGCTGAAGTCGAGGTAGTAGTAGTGGGTCCAGACAGAGATGAAGGGAGAGTAGTATCAGAATCTAAAGGAGTCAGGTACATTGATGATGAGGGTTCCAGAACCAGGGCTGATGCCTGCAACGTGGCTCTGAGGGAGACAGAATCTGAACTTGTATTCTTTACTGATGATGATGTTATTGTTCCCGTAGACTGGATTGAAAAGTTAGTAAGGTGG
>CAXHBZ010000192.1:0-2489 GCA_964015215.1 uncultured Candidatus Poseidoniales archaeon
GTTCCCCCCACATATGCCCTTTCTGGGGAAGGAGTTGCCCTCAACGTTCAAGAACGGGCGAGAGAAGTTGACACTATAGCATGTCCTCGGGCAGTCCTGATTCAAGTGAGGTCCAGCGTGGCTTGAACGCCCGCCTGTCTGAGATTTCTCAGGAACGTCTGGTCGACGAGGTCATCTCGGCTTGGGACGAGGTTAACTCATGTGAGAGGGTGATCGCATCCTTGAGGCAAAAGGTGGGCGCGCTTGAGATGGAATTGGCCGATAGAGAGGCCGACCGGGCCGGTAGGCTGAGTGAAGTCGAGCTTCAGGAAGCTCTGAGGGTCTCAGAGGCGAGAGTCTCACAGCTGCAAAGGGGCCTCGAGAACGAGAGAGCCAGAAGGAAGGGGCTTGAGGAATCCGGAGGCGAGGAGCGCCTGGCAGAGTTGCGAGAAGAGAACGCGAGATTACTGAAGAGCGAGGAGGAGTTGCTAGTGATGATCTTGGAAATGGAAGGGCGCATCGACAGGCTAGTTGAAGCGCTGAAAGGGAGTAGTTGATGGTGTCAGTATGGTGACTAATGTGGATATAGAAAACGCCCAGCGGGAATGGGGAGAGGGGATCGTCAGGATAGCCAGCAAGTATCGTGAGGGTGGAGATTATATTGAAGCCGCTGAGGATCATATTGATACTCTGTATGCATATGGTTCTGGCATTGTATTGTTCAAGCCAACCATGGCTTCAATACAGCAGTTTCGCCATACTTTCGAGGGTGCTTTGTCGTACTTCGTGGCATCAAATAGCGAATGCCCAGAAGACAATGGGTTTGCCCTAAAGGGGTGGACCAAGGTGAGGTTCGAGAATTCCGGTGTCATAATCAATGGTAACCATGCCATCGCCATGGGCAACTACTTCTTCAGGGATCAAGGGGGCACTGAGACGAAAGTAGAGTACACTTTCGGGTATGTTGAGGATGAAGAAGGGGCTCTTCGGATACAACTACACCACTCGTCAATACCTGCATCTATGAGCTAAGCCAAGACTCACTGCCAAGCTAGAACATAGAGGAGGCCGAGTACGAAAATGACCTCTGAGATTAACCAAAGGACGGTCAAGCCCTGCGATGGCTTGTCCGACAGGCCCATCGGAATCACTGGCCGGGCAGAGTGAACTCTCCGATGTCAGTGTTGCATATCTCATCCATCTCCTCTACAGTGATTAGGGGGGTGAGTTTTCCGTTGAAGGACCCTGAGGCTCCTACCGTTAGTGCAAGTTTTGTGGCCTTGGCACTCTCTGGGATGTCCATGATGCACATGAAGTCCGTTTCCCCATAGCACCAGTAATAGGCCTCAAGGGATCCTCCTAGGGACTTGGCAATTCTCTCGGCCTCGTTCCTACGTGCTGACCCCCCCTCCTTGAGGAGGCCTGCAACGCCTTCTTTCGTGTAGCTTCCCGAAAACATGTATTTGGGCATAATATCTTGTAATCTGGGTCTTTTATTACAATTGTCCCTTATTTTTTCATAATCAGGAGTCCTATTACGGCCCCAAGGAAAACCAGCTCAATTCTCTCGTGTGTGCTTGGCCAGACTAGATATTCGAGACCCGAGAGCTCCCAGCCCGATAACTGGTTCATCCTAATCTCCTCCCGGAAGTCCTGTAGCCTGCATAGGACGTTCAACAGTGAGAGGAATACCAATGACCATCCAGAGGCAAGCTTCGAGCGTCTAGACTTGATCGCCCCCAGATAGTAAAGGCCGAGTACGAGGAGTATTGACACTGTTGTGACTGAGTAAATGAGAGAGTTGCGCATATCGGAAACCTCACCACCGTACTCCAACGAGTCGGCAACGTCAGACAGCTCCCCGATGGAGATTGAGATTGTGGGGAGTATCAGAAGAAGGAACGTTACCCCTAATGCGATTTCGGTTGGGCTTGTATTTTCTCTCGGCGGTTCGATTCTGCTCTGGGGGTCGTCTAGCACGAATCCGTTAGAGGTAGCTCGGGAATAATGTTTGGGGGCTAATACAGGTGGCTGTTCATCTCGTCGATGAAGTCTGTAAGGGCTCTCTGGAGCTCGGACACGTCCTCGAATCCCTCGGAGAGGTTTCCTGTTATCACCCAATCCGCACCAGCCTCGGCCGCCTTCCTAGCGGTGGCGCCATCCCTGATCCCCCCGCCCACGACCAGTGTCAGATCGCAGGAGTTCCTGGCGACGCGTATGAGTTCGGGGTTTACTGGCGTCTGCGCGCCGCTTCCGGCCTCCAGGTAGAACATCTTGAAGCCGTAAGCTTGGGCAGTCATGGCATAAGCCGATACCCTTTCGACCTCTGTCGGTTGAATGAGATTCGCCTGGCCGACCTCGCCTGCCTTGCCGCCCGGGGAGCATATGACGTAGCCCATCGGTATTGGAACGATGCCTGCCTTTGCGATGAAGGGTGCACCTGCGACCTGTTCCTCAATAAGGAACCGTGGGTTGGTGCTGTTCATTAGCATCATGAATGCTGTCTCTTA
>CAXHBZ010000193.1:0-2465 GCA_964015215.1 uncultured Candidatus Poseidoniales archaeon
ATTCCTCGACTACTATCTTCCTTCCGTTAACCTCTGATCCGTTCATTTTTTTGACTGCTTCGGAGCCTTCTTTTCGGGATTGGAAGGTTACAAACCCGAAGCCCTTCGATTTTCCCGTGTCCTTGTCTTTTGCCAGATGTGCAGATTCAATCTTACCGTATTTGGAGAAGGTCTTGGATAGTTCCTCTTCTGTCATCTCATATGGAAGTCTACCGATGAACAGCTTCATTCCCATGGACTCTTCGAGCTTACTTCTCATCTGATTAATAGCCCCTCTTTCCTTAGCTAGTTCTTCTTTAGTCGCCTTCCCTTGTTTCACTTTATCCATGCAGTCCCTGCATCTTATCGGTTTGCCAGGGGTAGGCTTGAATGGGACTTTGGTATTCTCCCCACATAGGGTGCATACTGATTCGTGCATCTCTCTTTTTGGCCTACTGGAGCCCCTCGATCCGCCCCTTCCAGTGGACCTCATCGATGCCACTCTGGCTGGAATTTCGTGACTGGCTCCTCTGCGGAAATCTGCCAGAGGAGAAAGATAGGGCCTAGCGCCATCGTGACTTAGGTTAGACTCCGCCTCGGGAGACCATCGCTCTCCAGCACGATTCAATTTATACAGCCCGAATCCCGTTTCATGCCCATGACCAAAGCCGTCCGATAGTACCCTGTAAGCAGTGTAGTCACACCTCGGACACTCCACGTTGAAGTCGATTTTCTTATCAGATGCAATCAAAATCTCTCCGCACTGCGTGCAAGATGCCGATAGGACGCCCAATGATTCATTACCCTTGGTAGTCGCTTTTAGTATCGGGTCGTGCTTGGTAATTCTGGCTCTGACGATATCTCTCATCCTCATCGCATCTCCTGGAGAGGGGATGAATCTGTCAACAACTTCTGAAACATGAATATCAGCAAACAAGGCTAATGCTGGAAGGTCTCTGTGCCCCCCCTTTTTACTTTCAATGTGAAGTATCCTTATCTCGGCCACGTTTTCATTAAGTCTGGTGACCTGTCCAATTACTATATCGTCAGTTTCAGGAGAATTAATCGGGAGCCTGGAGGATTCAACAGAAATATTGCCGTCCTTATTTACGACAGTTCCTGTCAGTGTCGATACGACTCTGCCGTTAACCTCGACGATGCCACTCCCGATCGTTGACTCCTTCGGGACATTTACCGTGGTTCCGGGAGTCACTTGATCTCCAGTAGTCGCTGCCATTGACCCTCCGACCAGCCAACCACCTATCAACGGTACGGAGGCCTAAGGAGGAGATAAACGCCAAAATCCGGCTCTTGTGGAGCTCCTCATCATCTTGTGATGGCCAAATGAGGCGGGAATTGGGAAATCTGCCTCTCCATACATTTCGACTTTCCATCCCATGCCTTCAAACCTTTTCTGTATATGCGTTGCTTCTGCACTGTGCATCAAATGAGCAGTCACTCCCAGCGAGGATATGAGGTCCAAGAAATGAGAATCAGCGCCTTCTTTTTGACGGCCCCACGGTGGGTTCGAGATAACTAAATCGATTTCATTCAGGACAGGGTTTTCTTTACCTATTTCGATATTCACAATGTCGTAAGTCCCATCTTGAAGGGTGGTTTTGGCGTTCTTTGATGCTACTTCGCACATTTCCTTATCCGCTTCAATAAAGGTGACGAAACCTGCACCCAACAACGAAGCCCCTATGCCAAGATTACCATTTCCTGCCCCTAAATCAACTATCTTGCATCCCACGCTGATATCGCCGAATGCCATGATATCGTATAGCCATCTTGATGCTAGCTCTCCAGAGGTAATGTACTGCTCGAGAAGTGGATCTAGATTCTTTTTTCTTTCTAGCTTGGAAAGGGCAATTCCCAAGCTTCGCATCCTCATATTGGTTTCTGTGTGAGCGATAACTGATTATTCTTGTTGGATATGTTGTCCAATGAACTTAGAAGATGACGAATCATGAATTATCCCTTGTGCCAACATCATCTCGGCCAACAGAACGCTGTTCCCTGCCGCTCCACGCACGGTATTGTCAGAAATGACATCGAATGTGACAATTTTCCCGGATACCTGAATGTTGCCAATATACACCCCCATAGAATCTTGAAGGAAATCGTTTTCTGGTTTATTGGAATGCTCGAGGGCATTATCCATGTTAGAAACAAAGAAGATGGGGGATTTCGTGCCCGATGGGAGGTTTATTTGTTGAACAGAAGTTTCGAAATCGGACCATGCTGAGGTTATCTCATGAGCACTGACAGTTCTGCTGAAATTCAAAGTTACTGAAGCTGAATGTCCAAATTCCCTATTCACCCTCTTACAATTTGCATGAATCGGGAGGTCAAGTGGCTTAACTAATGCCCCATCGAAGACTCCTAGTATCCTCTTCAACTCACTTTCCACACTAAGAGACTCTCCGGGAATTTCAGAGTCCGGAAAGTCTCCCTTTCTGGAATTTTCTAAGGTCATTCTCTGT
>CAXHBZ010000194.1:0-2446 GCA_964015215.1 uncultured Candidatus Poseidoniales archaeon
ACACCCGTTATGTCGTCGGCAGCGTCAGATGTGTATAAGAGACAGCCTATATGCTCTTACTAGCATCCTAAGGGTCAGGCGTGATGGAGATGTACGGGTCGGACGTGGTTTACAGAGAAAGAAGATTCGTGGGCTTTGTCCTTGTGGCAATTATGTTGTCTGTACCCCTCGGAGGAGTGATTCCAGCGTCTGCTGACAATACTGATACGGAAGATCACGGTGCCATCAATTTAGCAATAATACTACACATGCATCAGCCGTACTACAAGAATATAGAATCAGGATTTTATGAATTACCTTGGGTTAGGGTGCACGGTAGTCACGAGTACATAGACAGCCCAGGCATCTTAGGGATGTACCCTGGCACGAACGTGACCTACAACATCGTTCCCTCGTTGATAGAGCAGCTTGAGGATTACAGCGACCCCGGCACCATGGATTTGCATCTAGCTCTTGCAAAATCTAATTGGGTTACGGACGAATCGGGGTATGCAACGGGCTACCCGACTGACCTGAGTGAATGGGAACTCGCGCAAATGATGTTCGAATATTTCAGAATACAACCATGGGTGTATGACGTTGATGGAGAGCACCCGGAATTAGGGTGGATGGAGCCGGCCAGCAGTTCATTCGGAGACCTCAAAGATGGAAGAGACAACAGCGATCCTTCATTTGTTAGGGCGTATCAAGCCGCTCCCGGTGATTCACGCGGGCCAAAGTCGTCGGTTATATTCCACCCTCAACATCTTCTTGACGCTACCGTCCTGTTCCATCTCTTCCAGAACTCAGGCCCATTGGTATTGGGGGATTATGATTACCTGCTAGCAGAAACTGCTGCAAGTGCTGAAATACAATCGATATTCGAGAAGCAGGCACCATACACAGTGAATGATCTTGAGGCGGTCCTTTCATATCAAAGCGAACAGATGCTCAATGTCATGCCATTGTACTCTAATTTGGCTAATACTTCACAAGTAGAGTTGACTACGACTCCGAAATACCACCCGATCATGCCCCTCTTAGCCATGCCCGGCTGGACCATGGAAGACGGGATACCCGTCGAGAAGGATGCGTGGATATCTGATGTGGAGAACCAAGTCTCGGAAGGACTGGACCTTTTCGAGGCCAGCACGGGCATCAGGCCTAGCGGCATGTGGCCCTCCGAACAAGCAGTCTCACAAGCTGTAATCTCGCCGATGGCAAATAACGGCATACAGTGGGCTGTTAGCGACAAGCAAGTTCTTTCCCAGTCTGTTAAGTTGGGCGGTGGGAATCCATCCGATGCCTCTACCCTGGACATAACGTCCCCCTGGATGGTTGAATCAGAGGGTCAAGAGATGATGATGGTATTTAGAGAGACGGGGATATCTGACAGGATTGCATTTACCTATGGAGACATGGATGTGGAAGATGCTGTGGCTGATTTCATCTCGCAGGTGGAAAGCAGGAGAAACGACATAATAAATGCCGGAGGAAATCCACAGGACCACCTACTGACAGTAGCCGCTGATGGTGAGAATTGGCTTTTCATGAGCGGTTTCGGAGCTAGCGACAATGGCAGAGAATTCCTTCATGAATGGTTCGATGCACTGCAAGATCATCCGACAATCAGAACCATGACCCCGGGACAGTATCTCGAAGAGAAAGGAACGACTCAACTTCCTAGATTGGAAGAGCTTGCCACAGGCTCATGGATTCAAGGGGACTTGTCCACTTGGGCGGGCGAGGAAGAGGAGTCGATTGGATGGCATCGCTTGGTGGCTGCAAGAGATGCGTACATGCAGGTCCAGAATGATGAGCCGGACAATCCCGGTCTTCCAGCCGCTAAGCATGCTCTGATGGCAGCCCAGGGGAGTGATTGGTTCTGGTGGTATGGCGCGGACCAGGACTCGGGAGATGATTCGCAGTTCGATGCACTGTTCAGGACCCATCTAAGAACCATATACGAGAGTCTGGGTATGGAGTTACCCCCTGACCTTCTGGATCTTTCCGGAAACGTGGCCACGCCCATAAGGCCATCAAGTGGTTTGATGGAGCCATTCTACGATGGGCTGTCATTCCCAGGAGAATGGAACTCTGCTGCAGAATACGAGGTTGGCAGCGGCGGTGGTGCCACTGACATAACAAGCATAGAGATAGGCCACGATACGAATAGCATACATCTGAAGATAGGCGTGGGAGATATCGATTCATACCTGGATCCGAATTCATACGAAGGCGGAACGCCCCACATCCAGATTTATCTTAT
Organism: uncultured Candidatus Poseidoniales archaeon; assembly: GCA_964015215.1. Lineage (GTDB taxonomy): Archaea > Thermoplasmatota > Poseidoniia > Poseidoniales > Thalassarchaeaceae > MGIIb-O5. The sequence goes on from CAXHBZ010000194.1 coordinate 2,249, forward strand.
GGCGCCCAATGCAGTTGACAACAATGTCGCACAGGCAAACTTCCACACCTACTACGGGATGGAGTCTTTGAACATGCCAACTACGAAGATGCTGTGGTTCGACTTCAACCAGCTCCGGGACGATGGGCGTATGACCTACAACACATTCCAGCTGTCTCTTATACACATCTCCGAGCCCACGAGACGCTACAACATCTC
>CAXHBZ010000195.1:0-2445 GCA_964015215.1 uncultured Candidatus Poseidoniales archaeon
GTCTCGTGGGCTCGGAGATGTGTATAAGAGACAGTCCGTACCCTTTTGTGAAGTTAAACCACTTTACTGTTCCTAGTGCCATTGTCCCTTGGCAATCAGGCATAGTACTTGAACAGGACTGAACAATGTCCTCCAACTGGACTGTTAGGACACCATACTTAATTCAGGGACTCGGAGATTGATAGCTTCTTGGAGGCCTCAAGTTTCTCTTCGCCCTTTGGAGAAAGCCTCCAATTTGGGCGCTTTTTGTCAGAAGCGGGCTCAATAATATTTGATTTCCTCAATTCCAGTAAATGATGGCTCAGTAACTGTCTAGAGATTGTAGTCTTCTTCCTAATTTCAGTATTGGAAACACCAAGTGATCCTGAATCTGCTAGTATTTTGAGTATGGCTAACCTGGTTCCGATTATTGGATTTCGGATCCGTCCCATCTCGGCCTTTGAGATTCCGGAAGGGGCGTAACGTCTCAATTTCCCATCCCTCCATGAGTATACCTCATCTCTTGCCTCTAAAACCTGCAAATGGTAGGCTGTTACCCCGTTGGCCAACCCCAAAGCATCCCTCAATGCTGAGAAATGAATTCCGGCATTGGCTTCCAAATATCCCATTATTCTACCCCTTGTAAGGAGGTCTTCTCTGTTAGCCCTGATACCAGACAGTAGAGGGGTGAATAATGCCATCAAAACTGTGACTCTGACGAACTCTAACAGGACTGAGCCAAGGAAAATTGACCCGAACGCACCCAATCCACTGATTATCAAGCTGTGTGGTACATTTTGGCCACTATTTTCGGAGTTGTCTTCCCGATATATTTCACGATTCATCTCTGCATCGGTTGGCTCTGAGTCTTGCCCGGCCTCGGCGAAACTTGATTCTAGATTTCCATGATTGTCAACAGCTGAATCTTCAACAACGCCGAATGACATCCATAATCCCGATGTTATAGCAAGAACTGCGATTAAACTAATCGCCCGAACGGTGTGTACTCCCTGCATCGCTATCCCCAGTGAGTATCCCCCTTTGACTAGCTTGGTTAATTGGTTTGACATTCGGAGTGTCCTTGAATAACGACCCGCTCCGAGGTATGGTTCAGATGGCGGAGGAGGGCGAGTCTAGCATGACTGGTGCTGAAGAATTAGCGGAGGCGATGCTGACTTCCTCAAGGTCTGTTGTCAGAACTTGCATGCAGATTAGACCCTCAGAGCATGTTCTGGTAGTTACTGATCCTCATTGTTCGGAAGTAGGGCAATCACTGTACGAAGCAGCGGCGGAGGTAACGGACAGGGTATTGTTGATGATGATGCCCCCTTCACACAAGAAAGGGGCTGAGCCCCCAGACCCTGTCGCTGAACTTATGAGGCAACAGGATGTTGTATTGATGGCCACCAAGAGTTCCCTGACTCACACTAGGGCTAGGAGGAATGCATCTAGAGAGAATGCAAGGATTGCCTCTATGCCGGGAATAACATCGGAGATCCTATCCAGAGGAGGTATGACTGCAGATTATGGGGCGATGAAAAAGGAGATATCTGGACTAAACACCTTATTGCGAAAGAGGACCATGGTAACAGTGAAATCACCTTCAGGGACTGATTTTTCGTTCGTTACTGGAGCGAGATGGATTCTCGAAGACAATGGAATATGCAATCGGCCGGGTCAAATAACCAATCTCCCAACAGGCAAGGTATTCGTACTTCCAAAAGAAGGGAGTGCGAACGGAAAAATTGTCATCGATGGGTCCCTTGATGGGGTACTGTTGGACGATCCAGTGACCTTGTTGGTCGAAGATGGGATTGTAATCGAAATTTCGGGAGGCGCATCCGCTGAGGAACTGATTTCAAAAATGGATTCAGTTAAGTCGTCTGTGAAAGTATCCCAGATTGACAAGGTTGGGACATTGGCAGAGTTTGGATTCGGGATGAACCCAAGGTCACGTCTGTCAGGAAGTCAATTAGAGGATCAGGTTATTCGAGGGTCCTCATATGTCGCGATAGGAGATAACTCATCCTTGGGGGGGAATGCTAGGGTAGGTTACCAGATCAGGGGAGTGATGATGAAGCCCACCGTAGAACTGGAGGATGTTGACTTGGTTCTGGAAGGAAAGGTGACTGCGAGAAAGCGGTGATAGGATGAGGGCGATATTATGGTGCAATGGGAATTTACCGAGTGAATCCTTGGTTGGCAATGTGAAGAGTTCTCTGTCCCTCATTTATGGAGTCGATGGCGGTGCAGATAAGGCCTCATCGATGGGCTACGATGTCACAAATGTCCTCGGAGACTTGGATTCCGTGGATCACTCCAAGTGGGTTGACAAAGCAGTTTTACTGGATGACCAAAATAGGAGCGATCTTTCAAAATCCATTTCTTATGTTGATTCCTTGGGTGTGAAAGAGGTTGACGCTGTCTCTTATACACATCTGACGCTGCCGACGACATAACGGGTGT
>CAXHBZ010000196.1:0-2445 GCA_964015215.1 uncultured Candidatus Poseidoniales archaeon
CACCCGTTATGTCGTCGGCAGCGTCAGATGTGTATAAGAGACAGTTATCATTCTCTGGTGACCTTTCGGATGCATCAATGGTCGAGGGCCTTTTCTCAGACATAAGGCATTCATTGGGCGATGTAGTCGGACTCGTAAACAACGCGTCACTATTCTCGTTCGACGACATAAACAGTGTCTCAGAAGAATCCTGGGATAGCCACATGCATGTCAACGCACTAGTGCCTTTGTTGATGATTTCCGAATTGAACCGTAATATGCCAGCTGGGTGTGTGGGATCAGTGGTAAACATACTCGATCAGAAAATTTCTCAACCCAATCCAGACTATCTTTCATACACTGCCTCCAGATATGCAATGGCAGGAATGACAGAAACGTTGGCAAGGAGCCTCTGTCCCAGTGTAAGGGTAAACGCAGTGGCTCCAGGTCACACGCTTCCAAGTCCGGAACAGACTCCGGAGGGCTTCAAAAAAGCTCAATCTCAATCCCCTCTGCAATCCGGCCCCTCCCCGAAAGACATCGCAGGAGCAGTAAACTACCTGATGTCAGCAAAGTCCGTCACTGGACAAATTATCTACGTTGACTCAGGAGAGCGGTTCCTGTCCCGGGCCAGAGACGTGGTTTTTGAAACGGAGGACTAGGATGGGAGAAACTACGATTTTCCTCAGGGACCTAATCAGAGATGTGGACATTGGAATCCATGATCATGAGATAGGGAACCCGCAAAGCCTTCGCTTTGATTTAGAGGTATCAATTTCTGGCTCGGAACCCCCAATGCAGGATGATATTAATCATGTACTGGATTACGAGTACCTGCTGGAGTCACTTGAGAATGCGATTGGCGAAGGCAGGTTTTCGCTTTTGGAGTCCCTTGGTTCAAGAATTCTCGAAAACCTAATGACGCCACCGCAGGTAACAACTGCCAGAGTCCAGATAATTAAGCTTGATATCCTCGAAGAATCTGGGACCCTCGGCTGTCAAATGACCAGAGTTAGATAATGGTGCAGAGGGCAGGATTTGAACCTGCGAAGCACTTTGCACCGGAGCTTAAGTCCGGCCCCTTTGACCAGCTCGGGTACCTCTGCTGGTTACTAGGAGGGGGCCATACTCCTTGAATAGAGCGCACAAATGCCTCCAAATGAGCTGTATTGGCCAACTGCAAAATTGACGTAATTGCTGCTCATCACGCACGAACGCTTTAACGCCACTTGTGTCGGGGGTTAACCGTGCAAGAGAGAGGTATAGCGAACTCCGCCCAGACAGGTTATGCATCGGCACTGGTGCTATGCCTGCTTTTTGTAGCCTCTTCTTGGGTCACCGCTGTTTCTGAAACTGAGCTGGAGAATGGAGCTAAATTCGATTCGTCCAGTGACGTCCAGATGAACCTGTACACCATGTATATAGCCTCACAAAACTCCTCAGCTGGTGGCGATGGTTTCATCACGACTCAGGTTCCTGAATCAGGAGGGCAGGAATCAATGAGTGCTCTAAGTGGCAGTGTAGAGTTCAGAACTAGTCCGATGCTCTCCAGCCTGGAGGTCGCCGGAAGACCGAATCATGGTTCTGGCTCCGGGTCATACTATCTTCCGATTGGTATATTCCTGAGATCGACAGGCCCAGATACAGCAACCGTAGACTGGACAATTACACTGAAGTCTTCAGGTTCCCAAGTCGGCTCTGCTTCATGGTCCTCCGAGGCATGCAATCCCGGCCTAACACAAAGTTGCAGCTTCGATCATGAAACTTTCGAGATAGATATCGGAAGCGATGAAACTTTTACGATTGACAAGGATGAAAGATTGGAACTAATTATCGATGCAGATATGTCTGGATGTGAAGGAGGAGGGGGTAGCCCCTGGGGAGGCGGTTCCAGTTGTGAAGCTGAGGTCGCATGGAATGAAATTGATGGTGACGAGAGGTTCAGTACACTGGAGATTGAGGCAAACGCCATCGCAAACAGCTTGGTTCTTCTTCAGAGAGAAGGCGCGGAACTTGCTGAGGGGCCTGAACTTGATTGGTATCCAAATGATATTCTTTCTGAAAGAGTAATGCAGTTTTCTTTCGATGTGAAAAGCAGTTTCGGAAGATACGACGTCGACTCGGTAAGATTGCTGATGAGGGATCCAAACGGAGCTTACAGAATAGACCATATCATAGATGAGGATGACGAGGACATAGAGGATACAAGTCAGGGCATCTTCGGTGAATACCTGTGGTCTTACCCAAGTGGGGTCCCGTCGGGCGAGTATACGGTCGAGCTTGAGGTTTCTGACATTCAGGGAAACAGCGTCATTGTTGAGCATGAACCTGTAATAATGGAGCAGTGGGGGGTTGCCCTAAACCACCGTCAAGACAGGTCAACGGAGTACATCGCGCCAGAACAGACTACAGCGGTCCCCCTGCAAATGGCTGTCTCTTATACACATCTCCGAGCCCACGAGACGC
>CAXHBZ010000197.1:0-2429 GCA_964015215.1 uncultured Candidatus Poseidoniales archaeon
CGTCTCTACAGCTGGTTGTGGTGCACCTGATTGGTTAGCTGATGCTTCCAAGACGTCCATAAGGCACTGTTCATATTCCCATATGGCCAATCCCCCCCTGTGAGAGTAGAAGGCTCCGTTAGATGCCCATTCCTCAGGAGCCGTCTCCCTCCAACCTTCAATTAGGTAGCTTCTAAGTTCACTAAGTGCAAATTCGCTCTCCACATTGTAATGGATTCTGGATAGGTCGTGAACTAAGGACGCGAGGTCCCTCATCGCAGGCTTTTCAGAGACGTGTGGGATTAGGGCGTCTGATAATCTAGGGGCTCCAATGCGGATGGATGTCCCGACAAAATCCGAAAACCTCACATCCAAAAGACTGACTGTGCAAGGCTGCTCTTTGGTGTATGGTGCTCTCCATATGAATTGGGCTCTTAGTAATCCCTCAATTTTTTCATTGCGAGCATTCCACCTCTTTTGGTCGGGTGGTAAATCTCGTATACTGGACATGGATTTATGGAATCTCCCAAGGGTCCTGCCAGATTTCTGCAGTATCTCCTTACAGGATTCTGAGTTGCCCTCTCGAAGGGCTTTCTCTAAAGCTGATTCTGCGTCTTCCTTGTTCTCAATTTTCCTCCTGAGGATCACTATATCTCTGTCATTCCAAAAGTAACCCCCACTTGGGGTATCGAAGTCCCTAGGAGCGTTTTTTGATCTTGTTTTCAGAAGTCCGTCCGAACCCCATGGTAGGAACTCTGCAAGCCACTCATCATTCGCACTAATATGAACCCTTAATCCCCTGCTGGTCTCCTCTGATGATAAATTTGAAACAGTGATTGGATCGGGTACTTCCCCCCAGTGTTCAAGTGCTTCCACAAGACCTTTCCAGTCACTGGGAGTAAGTATTTTATTCGGCTCGATAAAGTCCGCACTCATTCCTACTAGACCACCCATCCCAACGACTCGAATTGGGGTGAATCCCGGGGGTGTTTGTAGGTCTGAGCTTACCTGTCTCAAGGCCTGAGGCCTCCATACGGGAATATCATCAGACATCGCAATCGTTGCCACGAGAGGGTTTCAGTATACATAGAATCGGTATGCGAAGGCTTGATTCGGAGTACGTCGACCGGGAATCATGGAGACAGACACTTCTGACCTGCCACTCGCGGTAGACATGGACGGGACTCTAATACTCTCGGACATGTCGGTCATGAGTATCAGGAGGGTTCTAACAAGAAGACCCTGGCTAATTCTTTCGGTCTTGATTAAGGAGATCGGGGGAAGAAGGGCTGAGTGGAAAAGGGATCTGGGGAGATTGCTAAACTTCGATCCATCTGAGCTTTCCTATCACGAGTCGTTCATGGAATGGTTGACTGGTGAGCATGCGAGGGGTAGGACACTCATTCTCGCTACTGCCTCTGATAGGATTGTTGCCGAGCAAGTTGCCGCCCATGTGGGTATGTTTTCGGACGTCATGGCATCCGATAATGACTATAATCTAAGAGACACTAAGAAAGCAGAAGCCCTAGTAGCTAGATTCGGTGAGTCCGGGTTTGGTTATGCTGGCAATAGTCATCATGACGTCTCAGTCTGGAATAGATGCTCTCAGGTCATAGTCGTGAATCCAGATTCCGGGGTCCTAGAAAGGCTGGGTGACTCAGTTGACATTATTTTTGAGTGATTTTGAGGAGCGACGTGCTTTAGCGCAAGTAGGTCTTGGTCGGGCCATGCGCGGGCGAAGGAGTGTTCTTGGTAACAGCCTAGATTCTTTCGCAAAGTGGCTCCTCAAGTTCAGATTAGTATCCATCCCCGCGAGAAAAATTGCTAATTCCAGCTTGGCTTGGAGCATTGTGTCAAGATCGGATAGAGTGAGAGCTCACCGGCTCAGAGATAGGGTATTAACAGGGGAATTGCCAAACCATGTCTCAATTATCATGGATGGAAACAGGAGATTTGCATGGAGCAAAAGCTCAGTGGTTGGTGTCGGTCATTCAGAGGGGAAGGAGAAGCTCAAGGAAGTTATGGACTGGGTCCTAGACCTTGGGATTCCTTATTTCACCGTGTATGCGTTATCCACTGAGAATATATCCGAAAGGGATGAGGGCGAGTTAGATGTTCTCTATGACCTGTATGTTTCTGGCTTAAATGAAATTTCCGAAGACGCTAGGATTCATGATAGGAAAGTCAGAGTTCAAGTCGTTGGGAGGCTGGAGATGCTACCACAGAGGGTGCGGGATGCAATTTCGAATGCCGAAGATGTTACTTCAGATTACTCTGATTTCATCTTCACGGTCTGCCTAGCTTACGGAGGGAGAGAGGAAATCGTCGACGCGGTGAAATCTCTCGCTTTTGATCACGCCTCTGGGAAACTGGACCTTGACTCCATAGATTCCTCAGAGATAACCAAGAGAATGTATGCTTCAGAACCGCCAGACCCAGATTTAGTGATT
>CAXHBZ010000198.1:0-2427 GCA_964015215.1 uncultured Candidatus Poseidoniales archaeon
TGTTGTAGCGTCTCGTGGGCTCGGAGATGTGTATAAGAGACAGATCTACAATAGTAACGTCAAAATGAATTTCCAAGGCGATCCTGAGAATTTTCGGAGGCAAATGGAGGCTTTCATGAACAATCCAGAAGGGTTCTCCGAGATATTCAAGAACATGGGCATAAATGTCCAAGTAGGCCCGGACAAAGAACCCGCAGAAGTGATTCTGGAGGATGATGAGCAAGAAGAAGAGTGCGACGTCCCCCTGGAAGATACCTATGTGGAGGGCGATTCCATGTTCGTTACCATAGATGTCTCAAGTATAATCGATTTGGATCAAAGTAGCTTTGAATTGATCTTGTCTCACGGAGGCAGAGTTCTTCAGATAATGAGAAGAACTCAACTTCGGCCCATCAAGAGTATCAACCTGCCCCAAAAAGTGTCCTCAGTATCTGAGTGGAGCTTGAATAACGGCATTCTAGACATCATTTTCGATAAGGCTTAGCCTATCTGACGGAGGAGAAAAATATGACTGGACCAGTAATTGGAATAGATTTAGGAACAACAAATAGCTGCGTAGCAACACTGGAAGCAGGGAAACCCGTGGTGATCCCTAACTCTGAGGGTTCTAGGACCACTCCGAGCGTCGTCGCCTTCTCGAAGAATGATGGAGACAGGGTCGTTGGAATAACGGCTAAACGCCAAGCTGTTACAAATTCTGAAAGAACGATAATGTCCGTCAAGAGAGAGATGGGAACCGACTGGAAGACAGACATCGACGGCTCAGAGTACACTCCACAGGAGATTTCAGCATTCATCCTACAAAAGCTAAAATCAGATGCTGAGGACTACCTCGGTCGAGAAGTCAAGCAAGCAGTAATAACTTGTCCTGCATACTTCACCGACGCTCAAAGACAGGCAACAAAGGATGCCGGCAGAATCGCGGGCCTCGAGGTCCTCAGAATTATCAATGAGCCGACCGCGGCAGCATTAGCATACGGTGTTGACAAAGACGACGATCAGACAATACTAGTATACGATTTAGGAGGCGGTACATTTGATGTGTCAGTTCTTGAAATCTACCAAGTGGATGGCCAACCCCAGATTGAGGTCAAAGCCACTAGCGGAGATAATCGCCTTGGAGGAGATGATTTCGATGAAGTGGTTATTGATTGGCTAGTAGCCGAGTTCAAGAAATCGACTGGAATAGATCTTTCAGGTGATATGACAGCAGTCACCAGACTGAGAGAGGCGGCTGAGAAGGCAAAGATTGAACTCTCCGGAACTGCCACCACACAAATTAATCTGCCCTTCATCACAATGAACGGTGATGGCCAGCCTGAGCATTTAGACATCTCACTTTCCAGGGCCAAGTTTGAGAACCTAATCGAAGACCTAATTGAGAGGACAATGGCTCCCACCCGCAGGGCTATGAAGGATGCTGGAATCAAGAAAGGCAACGTAGACAAGGTCATACTTGTTGGTGGTTCGACCAGAGTCCCTGCAGTTCAGACAGCGATAGAGAAGGAAGTTGGGAAGCCACCATTCAAGGGCATCAATCCCGATGAGGCCGTCGCTGTCGGGGCTGTATTACAAGCTGGAATAATCACAGGTGACGAGGGAGTAACCGATGTCCTACTTCTTGACGTCACTCCATTGACTCTGGGAATCGAGACTCTTGGGGGAATAATGACAACGATGATCGAGAGAAATACTACTATTCCAACTCGAAGATCAGAGACATTCTCTACAGCTGCTGACAATCAACCAGCGGTGGAAGTTCACGTGCTACAGGGGGAAAGGGAGTTCGCTAAAGACAACATTACCCTAGGGAGGTTCCATCTAATGGGCATCCCTCCATCTCCCAGGGGCATTCCTCAAATTGAAGTTACTTTCGATATTGACGCCAATGGAATTGTCAATGTGTCAGCAAAAGATCTAGGCACTGGGACTGAACAGTCCATCAAAATCGAGAGCCAGACCTCTCTATCCGAAGATGAAATAAATGCCAAGATCTCTGAAGCAGAAGAGTTCGCCTCGGAAGATAAAAGGAGGAAGGCAGGTGTGACACTGATTAATTCTGCAGATGGAATGGTTTACCAGTCAACTAAAATGCTCAAGGAAGCCGCTGAAAAAATATCCGACCTTGACACCGAACCTATTCACGCTAAGCTCGAAGAGTTGAGGTCGCTGATAACAAAAGACGACAGGACCATTGAGGTGGATGAACTAGATGAGGCGGCCGTTCAGTCAAAGATGGCCGAAGTTGAAGAGGCGCTTCATGATGTTTCAGCCAAGCTCTACGAGGCAGCTGCCGCGGAAATGGCGGAAGAAAAGGAAACCAGTAGCTCAGATGATGTCGTAGAGGCGGACTTTGAGGAAGTTGAATCCGAGGACTCTGATGAGTAGCTGTCTCTTATACACATCTCCGAGCCCACGAGACGCTAC
>CAXHBZ010000199.1:0-2370 GCA_964015215.1 uncultured Candidatus Poseidoniales archaeon
TACACCCGTTATGTCGTCGGCAGCGTCAGATGTGTATAAGAGACAGGTGGTCACCGAACGGGCCTTCGTTCCTAGTCTCCCCAGGAATCATGTATCCTTCTATCACCACATCGCATTCCGCAGGTACCATTAGATCGTTGGTTACACATTTGGTTATCCTGAGGCGCCTCTTCCCGAGAAGCCCTGCAAACTCATACTCTGATAGATTGTCTGGTAAGGGGGATATTGAGCTGAACATCACCTCAGGAGGCCCACCCAGACAAATTGCAACTGGTAACCGGTCTTTCGACGCGTCAGCGTGGTCAGCACCGTGTTTGTGTGCCTGCCAGTGTAATCCTACCTCCCTAGGTCCGAAAACTTGACTCCTGTACATCCCCATGTTGTGGACTCCTGTTTCCGGATCAGCAGTCACTACGAGGGGCAAGGTGATGTATCTGCCACCATCCCCCGGCCACGTCTTGGGGATTGGCAGTTTTGTCACATCAGGATTTTTCATGACAACTTGCTGACACGCTCCCTTCCTTACTTTCATCGGAGCCATGGATATTCCCTCCAGAGCCAGACCTATTCCTGTCCAAGGGGCCTTCATTATCCCGCCAATGTCGGGTTTCATCAGAGATACCATTCTATTTCCGATTTCATCAGGCCTCTTCACACCGAGTGCGTGGTTAGTTCTGTCTCGAGTGCCAAATAAATTCATGGCTAATGGCAAATCACTAATCGTGCCATCCGGAAGACGTGGTTGTTCGAATAGAATAGCGCCACCCCCCCTCTTTACGAGCCTATCAGCAAAGCATCCGGCTTCAAGCTCGACATTTACTGGGTCGGATACACGAATGAGCTCCCCGGAGTCCTCCAAGGACTCGACATACCTTGCTAGTGTGCGCCAAGCCATGTACATGCGTACCGCTCACAATAGTAGAAGGTTCGCTCGTCTCCGTAGGCTCCGCGACCGAGGGATTCTTTTGACTTGGTGCCTTCGCTCAGCCATGGGCGATGCCGGGACGCCGTGCGATGTATTGGTTATCGGTGCAGGACCGGGTGGAGGAAACGCGGCCCTTCAAAGTGCTAGGCTCGGACTCAAAACAATACTAATCGAGGACCATGAAGAGATAGGCACTCCAGTTCACTGTGGCGAGTGCATATCGGATGTGGCATGTCAAAACTTGGGCCTGAGACTACCAGATCACGTTATCAGTAAGGAAGTAAAGGGCATAAGGGTCATTTTCCCAGACGGCACTGAGAAGTGCTTATCCGAGCATGGTTACGTTCTTGAAAAGCATCTCTTTGAACAATGGATAGCCGAATCAGCTGTCTCTGAAGGGGCTAAACTCAGTCTCGGGCACAAGATAACTGGAATGGAAAAGTTGTATGAGGATGGAAAATTCTCTGGATGGAAGTGTGAGGGAAAGGGCGAGGATTTCCCCATTATTGCCAAGGTAGTCATTGATGCCTCAGGAGTTGCATCGGTTTGCTCAAGATTTTTGGATTTGAATCCAAAAGGAAAGGTAGTCGCAGGTATGCAATACGAACTCGAGGGAGTTCCCACAGACGGATATCTTGATTTTTACATCTGGCCGTCATATGCAGAGAAGGGTTACCTTTGGATGATTCCCAAATGTGACGGTAGGGCAAATATTGGACTTGTTACGGAAGACAAGCCGAGAACCAAGAAAGCTCTAGATGAGTTTATCCAGAACACCCATTTTAAGGGACTAAACCAGAACCTTCCTCCTTGGAAAAAGAAGGGAAATCCGGCATTCGGCGGTACGATACCTATCTCAGGACCTCACGAGAATACGCACTCAGACGGACTCCTCCTCATTGGAGATGCCGCCGGCTTCACGTCTCCGCTATTCGAGGGGGGATCACATCTGGCTCTGAAGTCAGCTGTCTTTGCCGCCCAAACGGCAGCCGAAGCGATTAATGATGACGACTTAAGTGCAAGCAAACTGGCCAAATATGCAAGACTTTGGAAGGAGGAATTCCCTCCTTATGACAAGATCCTGAAGGGTAAGAATGCACTATTTGACTTGACAGATGACGAGATGTCAGCTATGGCAAGATGTTTCCCCGACGAAATGTCTGACATGGGTTTGTCTGGCAAGGCCATCGTAGGCGTTAGACTATTATTCAAAAGGCCCGGACTTTACGCCAAGAACATTGTCAGAGCAATGCTAGCATTCGGTTACAGCAGGGCGAAGTACTACGGTTGGTGAGATTTTGCTTTCCCAAGCAGGTTCGCTTTTTCTTCTCATTGGCATAGCCTCTTCTGTTCTTGTTCTGACAAGTGTCGGTAAAAATACCCGACCCCACTCCAGAAATTTCGTGTTATTTACCCAAGTCTTGCCATTCGCCCTGTTGGCTTAC
>CAXHBZ010000200.1:0-2361 GCA_964015215.1 uncultured Candidatus Poseidoniales archaeon
CCTTCGACGCCGCGCTTATTGGCGGGATTTCATTTGGATTTATTCCGATAATTCTCTCTCCCATTGTAATGGCCGGCGATGCTAACATTTTCGGATAGCCGAGTCTGTCAAGCTCATTCTCCACCAACATTGGAAAGTCGATTATGGCGCTATCTAACCACATCGCTTGTATATCTGATTCTCCGAATGCCAGTGATGCAGTAAGCGCGCCAGTTGAGATTCCGATAACCCCGACAGACGAAGCAGAATAGGCCTTTTCTTCCAACAGCCAATCATACGCTCCCAAAACATCTTGATACTCCTTCTGACCTAGGTACATGTAGTCAGATACAATTTCACTCTCTCCACTATTTCTAAGATCAATCATCAAGGTGTTTATGCCTCCATCAGCTAGGTAACTGGCCGTTAGTAGGAACTCTGGTTTGCATTTCCCATTCAGATATCCTCCGTGGACCAATATTACCACCGGGGCCTCCTCATCCACTTCTGAATACCAAGCCATGATATTCACCCCATCTCGACTATCGAAACTGATATTGTCGTAGGAATCAAACTGCCATGGAGTTGCATCGAAATTCTTTCTTATCGAAATTCGATTTTCCGAATCAGGCCACGGCTCGAAAGATTCCCAGTCGTCGTCTACTGTCCAATTTGTGGGATTGTTCGACTCCCAAATTCCACACCCATGAGGTGAGGTTAAAGCCTGCATTGCAATTACGTGACCTAGGCCAAACCAAATTATTGGAACAACGAGCAGTAAACCGACAGTAGAGATAGAGAAGATCTTCTTTCTGCGGCTAAGCGAGCCCCAGTATGCCCTCGCTCCAACCACGCACCCAGAATATAGTCATCATTCATGACTATTGCTGTAAATGTGATTTTTACCGATGAGCACTTCAACCAAAGTCTCTACGGAGCGTCGTGGTGAGGGAGCTAATCCGTCTGGAAGACGTACATAGGGCGTTTGGGGCACTTACAGTCCTAGAGGGGATTAATCTAAGGATAGACGAGGGAGATAGGATTGGGGTGGTTGGACACAACGGTGCCGGAAAGACGACACTATTACGAACAATCAGTAATCAGGATCAAGACTTGGGGGATATTACATTTGCAGCAGGGTTGAGATTGGCGTTTCTTACTCAAATTCGAGACATAGTAGAAGAAGCGACTCTCGGAGAGGAGCTGAACCGTAGAGGGAGACAGTTCCAAGAGCTAGAGGACGAGATTTCTAAAATAGAACAGATGATGGCAGACCCAGGATTCTATGACGGTGAGTGGCAAACCGCAATGGATAGGTATCAGGAGCTTCAAAGTTTGATGGCTAGGTCCGGTGGAGGGGACGTAGCTGGACATGCTCAGGAGATTTTGAAGGCGCTTGACCTAGCTCATCATCCTATGGACATCCCCCTCTCGTCACTGTCTGGGGGAGAGAGGGCGAAGGTGGCACTCGCCAGACAATTAGTAGGACTCAGAGAGATAGACGTATTTTTCCTTGATGAACCCACAAATCACTTAGATTTCCAGACATTAGATTGGTTGGAGAGGTTCCTGAACAGATTTGAAGGTGCATTACTAATAGTCAGTCATGACAGATATTTCCTTGACCGTGTCTGCAATAATATAGTTGAGGTTCAAGACGCCCATCTGAAGGGATATAGCGGAAACTACACCTCATTCTTACATCAGAAGGAACTTTTCCTACAGACTCTACAGGACAGAATTGAGAAAACTCAGAAGGAAGTTAAGAGATTACTCGGGGCTATGCAATCAATGAAGAGGGCCAATAAATACGACAAATCAGTATCACAAAAGCATGTGATGATTTCGAGAGCCCAAAGGGAATTAAAATGGCTCAAGACACTCAAACCACGTCAGAGACAAGCCCTAAAATTCAACCTGGAATCAATAGAGAAAAGCAGCTTAGAGGTTATGGATTTCCACAGTGCAAAATTTTCCTTTGAAGGTCTAAAAAGACCAATTATCAATGGATTGGAAGTTGGGATAAGAAGAGGTCAGAAAATTGGCATAGTGGGGCCAAATGGCGCTGGGAAGACCACCCTGTTGAGACTAATCATAGGAGAGATAAAACTTGACTCCGGAACAATTGACATTAGGCCCGGTGTCCAAATGGGCTATTTCCACCAAGATCATAGATCACTTGATTTTACATTGAATCCAGTCGAACAAGTCAAAGCCCTAAGACCGAGAATGGACTATGGGGAAATTAGGGCACTACTCGGCAGGTTCCAGTTCACTAAGGACATGGTCAAAGTTCCATTGGGGAAACTTAGTGGAGGCGAGAGAGCGAGAATAGCACTCCTCGAGTTACTATTGGGGCAGAATAACATGCTCCTCTTGGAC
>CAXHBZ010000201.1:0-2347 GCA_964015215.1 uncultured Candidatus Poseidoniales archaeon
CTACACCCGTTATGTCGTCGGCAGCGTCAGATGTGTATAAGAGACAGGTCGACTACAGCTCCGTAGTCAGGGGGGATGTCAGTGATTATCTGAACCCCAGCGCCCAGTGGCACCATTGCCCCTTTGGAGCCTTCATCCGGAATGCTTTCCAAGGCCTTCAATGCGTTCAACTGCTCCATTCTGACGGAGTCGAGCCTCCTCAGCTGAGCCTCCAAAGCCTCCATCCTCTCCCTGTTGGCCTCAACCAGCCTAGCGATCCTCTGAAGCTCCTCCTTAGGGTCTGCCACAGGCTGGCGAGCCTGTGGTCACCAATGAATCCGTCGTCTTGCTAGATTTCAAGCTGGGCTTATTCTCCGTCCCAGATTCCCTCTGCGATCATGAACTCCATGACTCTCTCAGACACATTCGCCTTGTTGCCGCCTCTGACGCCTGTTGCGGATACGGCGAATATCTCAGGGGGTATGTCGTCAGCCTCACGGACCTCGTACCCGACCTTCCGTCCGTATGATATCGCCTCGATATCTGGCATTACCCATGCCTCGACATCCTCATCTGCGTACCTGTGCTCGATCATCCTCTTCCTTACATCCGTTGAGAATGGGTCGGAGTCAGATACTGGCGTGTCCCTTATGCCAACGACTACTCTCTTTCCTTGGTCCAATTCCCTCTGTATCAGCCACTCGTGGCCCACGTGAAGTGGTTGCCACCTACCGGGCAACAACACCGCCTTCGGCTTCTCGAACAGATGAGCAAGCTGGTCGACCATGTCATCCACAGTTGATCCCTCCGCGCCGCTCGAGTCAAGAGTGAGGTGTGCGCACTCGGGCTCGTCGAAGGGATCTGAGATGCCCGTGAAATTGGCTATCTCGCCTGTTCTCGCCTTTGCATAGAGTCCTTTCACGTCCCTGTCCTCGCATACCTCGAGAGAGGTGGAGACGTGGACCATTATGGCATTATCAGGCAGGATTTCTAGGATTTTTTCTCTCACGTCCTCATAGGGAGTGATGAATGAGCAGAGGACGTCAGTGTGCTTGGAGATCATCTTCGCCATCTTGGCGATACCCAGGAGATGCCTTTCCCGGCCTTCCCTTGAGAAGTCCCTGTTGGCGAAGAAGTCCCTGATGGTATCCCCATCCAGAACCTCGCACCCGAACCTATCGGCCGCTGCCATTGCTATGGTTGTCTTGCCAGCCCCCGAGAGCCCTGTGAACCACACTATCCTGTTACCCATTACGTCCCCTTCCGGATATCCCCGGAGATAGGGTCTCTATTTCATTGCGACGGGAGAGTCTTGAGGGTTAGGACCACCACTCTCCGCCCGCATTGTCGGGTGAATTTATGGCACTCTTGATGAAGCTGAATATGCGAGGAACGTCTTCGTCCACGTCGAAGGTCTCTTCCATCAACAGATTATCCCCGTCATGGAGCCTCAATTCCACCCACTCACCACCATTCTCGTGTGCGATGTGCCTGACTCCCAACATCTTGCCATTCTCCCTTTCGTCGGTCAGGAGGACCTTGAAGGAGTCGTCCTCTATGTTGCCGATGCTCTGCAGGAGCTCCCCCTCTGTCCTGCCATTGATTTGGATCTCCTGCCCATTTTCTAACAGGACCACATATTTGTCGCGAGCTGTGTCCAGCGCCCTTGACTCTGCGTCCATGAACTCTGAGTAAGCTGTTAGCTCTTCGAACTGCTCGTCGGAGAGGTCGGAGCTCATCGCCTTGAGCCTGATTCTAGTGGCCTCGGCTTGGAGTTCCTTGGCCTCTATGGGAGTATTCCATTCACGTCCTCCCATGTATTCCAGTTTGTACCTCTTCCTCCTCTCCTTTGGGATGGCCCACTCAAATCTTCTCGAAGATATGAGGATAAGTATCGGAATGACGTTGCAGGTAAGGCAAGATAGTGCGAATAGTCCGTCTCCGGTATGCACCAGCAGGTCGGCCCATGACTGCCTGACTAGGACAGCCTCTGATGGGTCATCTGGGTTGACGAACCCTGTTATGTTCCCACCGGGAATCATGCCTCTGTCCTCCATCCACCTCTCTGCCTGACCGTAGGTACTCAGATTTGGGGGGTAGGTCATGAAGTCGGAGCTGTAGTACGTCTCCCCTTCAATCTCCCATGTGAAAGAGACGGAGGGGAAGTTCCCGGAGTACCTGCATCTGTCCCCTAGGACGCTTCCGAGGTTGTTGCAGTGGTCATCGTCGACTCCAGTTTGCGTAACTGTGGCGTCGATGGGTTTCCAATCAGAGTTGTCTGACCCATAATGGCCCACTGTCATCGTTGAGACTCCCATGAGGGTTATCAGTATCGAGAGGATCATGAGATTCCTTGGTATGTTCGTGA
>CAXHBZ010000202.1:0-2341 GCA_964015215.1 uncultured Candidatus Poseidoniales archaeon
GATGTTGTAGCGTCTCGTGGGCTCGGAGATGTGTATAAGAGACAGATAATAGGGCCTGTGTTAAATGAGAGCTCCGAGGATGATTTCAGAATGAAGCTAAAATCTCTTGTCAGGAATTTCATGCACTCTCGGCCAGAGCCGGTCAATGTCCTATCAGAAGAAGTCGATAAAAACCTAGTCAGGTCCTTGATTAAATCTTCAAGGGGCCAATCAACACTAGAGGGGCTTGGTGTGAAGCCTTCCATTAGAGAAGAAGACTGGTTAGCCGGCGAGGCCCCTTGGAGAGTTCTCAAGAATTTCCAAAATTATCACTCACAAGTTCTGGAGATTTCACGGGATGGTGAAAGGGTAGATGTTCCAAAACACGTTTTGTCCCATTCAATTTCTTCAATCTGTGGTACTCTCTCTCTTATGAGATCGGCCGATATCCGGGAACTCCGAAAATCTCTGGGACCTGTCAGGTCAGTTTCAGAGAGGCATACACAGACCATTGTTAGATACCTTAGTGAAAAACTCGGATGCGTCCATCAGCATAAGTCCCTCATCGGAAGAGAGGCCCCTCGTTCTCAGATGAAAGAAGAGTACCGATCTTTCGGAAGATTAGCTATTTCAGTGTGGCCTTTGAAAGAAGCTTTGATTAAGTGGCAAAAGAGAAATCCTAGGACACACATCAGGTTCGCGATGGGACAGATAGTCAAGTCTGGGAATCACGTAGTTGCAATAAATTCCACAATTGAAAGAATCTCTATACTTGGGTCCGGTAGTTCTCTGTTTGAGGCTCCGTCCAACGAAAATGACCTTGTATCATGGTGGTCTCATAAATCAGACTGATCAATCAGAGCAAGTCTGGAATTAGCTGGAAGAATTACCGAGGATGGGGACTCAAATAATCCCGGTTTAGAACATAATGCTGAGCAGACGAACCACCCCAGGACGAATCCTGCGATGAATCCAGTAATCACTCTGACAGGGTTGGTGGATTCATAATCAGTTAGTAGTTGGGTAAAACCATCAATTGCTATGGGTAAAACCCCCAAAATAACAAACAGAACCACTAATCTCATCCTATTATCAGTTAGATAAACAGACTCTATTGATTCATCATCAAACACGGAAAGGAACGAATCACGAACAGTCCATCTGTTGTACCCCCTTAACCTGAAGAACAAACAACCCATAAAAAATCCTGAAAATATACCTATGTCCCTAGTGCAAACTGGCATCTGGTTTCCATTCAAGCTCCAAGACCTGTCATGTTTCTGATGACAGTTTATATCCCCGAATGCATATACAAATCCATAGACAGGATTCAGCTCAGACCACGAGAAAGAGCCTCCATGAGCGGATTGATTGTGGCCCAATTTGCCATTCTCAGGATGGTCCTCATTTCCCCAACTGCCGTCATTCATGTAATCTATAGCGTTAGCTCTTCCGGATAACTCGGGAACGCTCCCTTCCTCAAGCATCAAAGGAGAGACAAAGAACATCAATAGGAGCAAGCCAGAAACTATCCCTAACATGGAAGACAATTTGATTTCTCGGTCCCGTTCCTTTCTGCCATTTTTCAGAATTCCCTCCTCCACATTGTCGAGAGAGCCATTCTTTAGCCCCTCTTTGGCCATTGAACCAGCTTTCAACACGCACGCTGCAACAGCCACTGATCCTGCAACTAGAACAATGGGCGAGTCATCAACCAACCCTCCGATGAAACCTTCTTGTTGGCATACGATGCACACGCTAAAGCCAACAATTCTTCGCAAATCAATGTATCCCCACCCACTAACTCTTGAACGATTACCACTTACGAATAGTGTGACAGACATATCGACCAGGGATGCCATATCAATCTCTTTAGTGGCAGGATCGATGGTAGGTACGATGGCAGTATTTATCTCAATTTTCGCGACGGGACTAGAAAATCCAAACATCTCATTTTCTTTGAGGACGGGACTTATTGCTGGATCGACAGCTACAATTTTGATCCTCGCTTTCGCGATTTACAGGATAAATGAAATTTCCTCGAGGGGTGATTTCAGAGAGGTTAGGAGAAAGGAGGAAACGGAGTTCCTAAAAATCGTTCTTTTACCAATTGCAGAAAGAACTAGCTCCCTGGGAATGCCATGGGATGTGAATCGTAGGATTAGGAGAGAAAGAGGTGTCCTAGTGGTCGATTTATTGGGACTGGACCCTCCAAGCGCCTCCGTGTTAGCAGAACGCCTCATTGATGCTCGCAATGGTCTCAGAAGAGTTAAACTTAGGACTGGCGTAATTGGAAAAGAATACGACACAAGATATCTGTCTCTTATACACATCTCCGAGCCCACGAGACGCTACAACATCT
>CAXHBZ010000203.1:0-2328 GCA_964015215.1 uncultured Candidatus Poseidoniales archaeon
CACCCGTTATGTCGTCGGCAGCGTCAGATGTGTATAAGAGACAGCTCCTGGGTCCACTGTTCATTGACATTCTCTCCGAGAATTCTTCCTGTACCAACAGGACTACTGATTTCAAAGGATTTTTTTGATGGTGTGTTTGAATCTTATCGAGTATCGGACTGGAAATGCCATAAGGAATATTCGCGATGACATGTGTTGTATCTTCTGGCCATTCGGCCGATAGGGCATCGACATGGGAGAGCAAAAATCTGTCTCCCAAACCTGTGAACACTCTCTCAAGGTGCATTACCGCTTGCTGGTCAATCTCAAGAGCGGATACCTTTGCGCCTGTTCTTAGTAATTCTAGAGTCAGTGACCCAGGCCCCGGACCAATTTCTAAAACATGGGATTCTTTATTCACTTCGCTTCCAATGCCGTTGGACATCAAGACAGCTTCGAGAATGATTTTCTCATCCAGAATGAAATGCTGCCCTAAATCCCTATCTGGTCTCATTCTATCTCTTAGCAAATCGACTAACATCCTGGGATCCAAGTCTTGCAAGGCGATTCCTCCGTCTAAATCTTGGATCGCACTAATAGGTCTAGCAGGCTTGGAGATTCTGAAGGGTCTTGCATCTCTCCAACATATCTCTCAGCAAGGAGTTTAGCTGAATCTATCCCGCAGGATTTATCGATTTCTTCGAACTCTGACCACCCTGATCCACCTCTTTCTTTTACCATCTGCATCGCTTTAGAATTCCCTATTCCTGGTAGAAGTTGGAAGGCATGATACTTCAGTGATAGGTTGTTTGCCCTGTTGTAGAAACCTAAGTGCCTGTCCGGGTCTGAGTTAATTGATTCCAGAATAGCGTCGAGTATGGCTGACGAGGATTCAGCAGTCAAATCTTTGAATCTTATTTCAGAAAGAGGTCCTATTGCTTGGGAGTCAGTTTCAATGGTCACTCCGGAGGAGGTGATATTATCATCCTCAATCCTAGCTCTGACAAGATACATGGAGGGGGATGAAAGTCCCTGTAGTTCAAAACCTGAGGGGTTTCTCTCAAGAATATCAAGCGCTAACACTGATACTTCTCCAGATAGACGGTCCTCATCTGGGAATTTAGAACCGATTGGGCCTTCGGCGGGCATATTACTCGAGCAGAGGAAGGGGTTCCCCCTCATCAATTGTTTAGTCAAGAGAGAAAGTTCAAACGTCCCTTTCAGAGAACAGTTTGTCTGACGATTTCAATAATTTCTTCGATCTCAGAGGTATCCATAGGGACTCTCTTGCTGGCAATAATAACTCTAACTCCTGAAACATCCATTGGAGCTAGTTCTGCTATTTTCGCACAGATATCGGGGTTTTCAGCTAGTTTTTCGTTCTCCATTAGCTTAGAGAGGAGTGTTGTGAAAACTTCCGGTTCTGTCTTTATGCCGCCACGGTTAGTGCTAGCAGCCCAAGTTGCATGCTGAAGTGCCATCATCTGCTCGTAGGAAAGTTCGCCTCTTCTTTCATTGGCATCTTCTAACAAATCCCTAACTGTTGCAAAATCTATGAATTGTTTCGCCATAAAATCACTCCTATGCTGGCCTTAGGTGCTCGGGTCTGGCCACAACTGTCTTTTCCATGTTTCCTTGTACTACGGTAACTACGAATGCCTTCCCTTGGGCCTTGACTATAGAGCCTGTCAATCCATGGAATCTCCTGTGCGGCATACCTTTCTGCTGAGAACCGTCAAGGACGATAGACACTTTGTCCCCCTCCTTGTATGGATGGAGAGACCGGTTGATGAAGAGCCTTCCTTTCTGTGTCTTCTTCTTCTTGAGGATTGACCTTGTTCCCTGCCTAGTACCGTGGGTCCGCGTCGCCATTATACCACATCCAACCTAAGTCGTGGAAGCGCTCGACCAAAGACTTGCTATTAAGTGCGTCGGATTATTATTTATCTCAATCAGAGTGTATTTCATCAACATCGAGCCACAATACCACACATTCCCTTTCTATGACGGAGCTGACAGAAGGGGATGTCCGGCCCTCGTCAGAATGAACCAACTCTTTGACATATGTTCCAGCTTCGCACCTTAGGGAGAACTGAACCTCGTCTTCTTCAACCAATACATTCGATATCGAGGAGACTTTTCTCTTACGAGTTTTCGCCGCCCTCCTATGAGAGACTCTTTTTGGTGTCTCCTGCTCGAGGGTGACTCCTGATAGAGTCCCTATTGATTCGACCGCTTCCTGTTCAGATATGGGATTGTCAATTTTGAATCTGATAGTATAGGATTTTTCTGACCTCTCTCTTATACACATCTCAGAGCCCACGAGACGCTACAACATCTCGTAAGCCG
>CAXHBZ010000204.1:0-2301 GCA_964015215.1 uncultured Candidatus Poseidoniales archaeon
GTTGTAGCGTCTCGTGGGCTCGGAGATGTGTATAAGAGACAGTATCATAATTTATTATAATTGCCAAATCTGTCAAATCTCCGGCAGATGAGAATTCATTCTCCGTTCCCCTTCCCAGGTCTGTCAAAATATTGTCATGTTTGTGAGCCGCTCCAGAATAACCTAGAAATGTAAATTTGTCACCATGATATAAATCCCCTGTTGAGTCTATTTCTACTCTAGCAGTTCCAGCGGATCCATCCGGAATTCCTGGGATATTCTGAGCGCCCTGCTCCAGTTGCCCGTGCATTAAGATCTGGTGATCATCCGGTTCCGCATCAACAAACCATGAGCCAGTGACTTGGTATTGTTCTAATTTGACATCAGCTAAGCCGATTTCTGAAAATCTGTCACTGATGTATTGGGCGGCTTGCAATTCCTCAGCAGACCCAGTTACTCTGGGCCCGAATGAAGATATTTCTTCGACATCATCCATAACTGAATCTTCATCTACAGCGAAGGAGATATGATCCTCCTCAAGAAGGAGGCCTACTGAGAAGCTGGAGAGTAGAACCAGAGTCGACATCACGCCAACAATGGACAGGCTATGGTCAGATATGTAGCCCATGATGTGGTGCCTGTGCTGTGATTTATGGAGTTTAGGGAAACCTAAATTTGATATGATACACTTTATTGGGATGGGCCATGAGACTCCTACGGAGTCATGTGAGGGATTTGCTATGGACAATGAAATAATGGTGATATTTGGTACTGAGACTGGTAATGCGGAAGAGTTGGCGGAAACGGCTGTTGGGATGGCCTCTAGTTATGACTTAACGGGGAAGCTTTTCGATATGGAAGATGTCACTGTCGATATGTTGGAGGATTGTGAGAGGCTAATCGTTGTGTGTAGCACCTGGGGAGATGGCGAGCAACCAGTCAATGCGCAAGACTTGTATGATTCTACTTTGGAAATGGCTGAAGGCTCACTAAGTAAGCTAAAATTCGCAGTATTGGCTCTAGGAGATACCGCCTTCGATTTATTCTGTGAGTCCGGAAAGGAATGGGATTCAGTGCTGGAAAATAAAGGCGGAACTAGAGTAAATGATCGAATAGATTGCGATACAGATTATGACGACTTCGCTGAAGACTGGTTTGAACAGACACTTGAAAAGTTCCAGTCTGCGATGTGATGGTTTTAATATGAGTTACCGTAGAATTCCTGATCACGAGGGTCTCATGAAATCCGATCTACTCGTGAGGGCGAAAACGGTCCTCGTGACAATAGCACTTGTGACAATGATACTTCCAATGGGAGCCAATGGCCAATCCAATGGGGGCGATTTAACTGACCTCAGAATATATGGATCTGTTTTGACCTCCTCTGGGGATAATGCAGGAAGTACGTCAATCAAGGTGGATTCGTTAGAGTCTATTTGGTCGACAGATGGGGAATACACATTTTCTGGCCTGGATGGAGGAGAGCATGTCGCTAGGGCCTACTTCATGAATGATGGCCATACGGTTATTTATCGTCTGATTGACCTTAAATCTGACATGGAGTTAGATTGGCACGAGGATAAAAATTGGATTACTTTCAAAATGTTCGATGATGATGGAAATCACGTCACCCAATCTGACAACGCCTATGTTAGTTTGGTCGGACAATCTGAGACAGTAAGCCCCATAGATGGTTTATCTGAATTCGGACCATTTGCAGTTAATTCCTACTACACCATAATGGCTCAACACGATTCTGACGAATCACCAACCACTTACATTCACTTCAAGATGGATAGAGGATCGAGGGGGGGCACCTCATATCCTAACATTAACAACTTTGAATTTCATGAGGGCAAAAATAGCAGATATGGTTTCGTAACCAATTCCGCAGGAGTAGCGATGACAGGAATCGAAGTTAGTGATGGCGAGACTACCTCAATTACAAACTCTGACGGATTCTTCCTCATTCAGAATTTGGATGTCGGAGATACCTCAGTTTTATCATTCAGTCAGTCTGGAAACGAGGTCTCTTCACCAGTCCAGGTTCTAATCACCGAAGGGGAAGGATGGTTGAACCACACGATCGACCTTGAGGTCAAACTACCAGAAAATGCCAGCTTCATCACACCCGTACAAACAGTTCCAGTTTCACCAATCATGCTGACTTGGGAAGGTGGAGAATACACAGAGTACTACTCAGTCTATGACGGGGAAATTACGGAAAGTAATCTGATTTACAGAGGATACGCAACATCCCTTGAGCATACTCCAGAAGGTCCTGGTATGGTTGAATTCAATATCTGTCTCTTATACACATCT
>CAXHBZ010000205.1:0-2296 GCA_964015215.1 uncultured Candidatus Poseidoniales archaeon
GTTGAGAAAGTCTGCGATAGGATAGTGATGATCCATAAAGGAAAGATAGTTCTCCACAGAAGTATCGATGAAATGGTTAACCAGGTTGAGAAAGAAATCGAAATATCGGTTTGGGGCGGAGCGTCGAGAATGGAACAAGAACTAGCTTCGGCTGGCCTCTCTGTGAGAAGGATGGGAAGGAATATGAGGGTGACTAAGACGGACGTGGGTACGTACACAGAAATCCTCTCCACGGCAGCTAAAGCTAATGTGCAAGTCAGGAAGATGACTGATTACGAGCCCGATTTAGAAGATATTTTCCTGTTAATTATGGATAAGTTAGGTGAGGATGTAAAGGAGACTGAAGCACTCATCACTCCCAGTTACAAGGGTGAGGGGCCATGAAAAACGAGCTTGACATTTCCGGCGGTACGACCAGGATGGAGTCGGCCTTCGGCTCCGGGGACGGCGACGAGCTGGCGATTGCTTCTGTAGCGCAGAAAGCGGAGGTCAAAGGCTCGATTTATGAGCAAACATATCGTCCGTGGAGAGGCTCCCTGGGACCTAGGTGGGTCAGGAATTATGCAATCTTTAGACATCACGTCTACGGCCTTTTCTCAAGCAAAGGCCACAGATACTATCATCCAATGGTCAGACTTACAATTTTGATAGTTTTCCTTTTCTCTATCTCCCCAGTTGCAATGCTGTTTCTCGCTTCCTTGGGAGGTCAAGGTGGTTTCGGAGAAGTCCTATCGAGAATGTGGGGTATAAACAGATACAATTTATGGGGCCAAGTTCTGGGATTTTTCCCACGAAACCTCTGTATGTGGCCATTGCTGACGGCACTGGTGGTCGGTGGCATGATTTCGGATGACAGAAGAAATGGGACTAGTGCGATTTACTTTTCCAGGCCGGTAAACAGGACGGATTACACTGCGATGAAGTATCTCAGTAGTTCGGTAGTTCTCGGTTTCGTAATCGTATTCTCTTACATTGTATATTACACAAGTGCGATTGTTCTCAATGGCGAGGGTTGGGCATTCCTAATTGACACATTTCCGATGTTCATGGGAGGACTCATGTCAGGAATCCTTCTGGTAATCACATACACTTCGATCGGATTGGCGTTGTCCAGTATCAGCCAAAGTAGATTCTTTGCCGCAGTAGCCTTCCTCGCAGTTATTTATGGGACTAAAATGGTAGCCTTTCTAATCGAATCAACATTTGACTCTTCGATTCTTTACGTACTCAGTCCGTATGACGGACTCGCTCACATAGGGCAATGGTTAATCGGAATAGAGTCTAATTATGATCACCCCTTATCATTTTCAATAGTATCAATACTATTGATTAACTTCCTCTCTCTACTGCTGCTGACAAGTAGAGTAAGCTCTCTCGAGGTGACAAGGGAATGACATCAAATCCTCCCGCAGTGATGTTGGAGTCCGTATCCAAATGGTATGGTGAGGTAATTGGAATCAATGATGTATCATTGGCCATAGATGGTGGCGTAACGGGAGTTTTGGGCCCGAATGGGGCCGGGAAGTCCACCCTCTTCAAGTTATTACTCGGGAGACTCAGACCGAGTCAGGGGGCAGTCAGACTCTTTGGCACTGATCCATGGGAGAGTACATCACCTTTCAGAAGAGTAGGCTATGTTAGTGAAACAGAACCGTTGTATGAGTGGATGACAGCCCTTGACTTCCTCACTACCATGGCAAGACTTCATGGCATGACTAGAGATGAGGCAAGGGATAGGGCGGAGCATGTTTTAGATTTCGTCGGCCTTACCGAGGTCAGGCACAAGGAGGTTGGTAAATACAGTAAAGGAATGCGCCAAAGAGTGAAAATCGCCCACGCATTAGTCCACGACCCAGACTTAATCATCCTAGATGAGCCACTCCATGGATGCGATCCTCTCGCTAGGACCAGCATAATGAGTGTGATTAGGGAACTTGGGAATCGAGGGAAGACGGTTATTGTTTCAAGCCACATCCTTGAAGAGATAGAGAGAATAACAGAACAAATCGTTATACTTCACAACGGCAGGTTGTTGGCACTTGGCAATTTACATGCCATCAGGGGGCTTCTAGACAAACACCCTCATAGGATAATGCTAGAGACAGAATCTCCAAGAGAGCTAGCGAAGGAACTCATCTCAGAGGATCCGATTTATGGAGTTAGATTCCCAGAGGAAGGATATCTAGAGATCCATACTGGGGATCTTTCGGCGGCTCACGCAATCCTGCCCAGTGTAATTGTCAACTCTGGAACTGTCTCTTATACACATCTGACGCTGCCGACGACATAACGGGTG
>CAXHBZ010000206.1:0-2273 GCA_964015215.1 uncultured Candidatus Poseidoniales archaeon
ACCTGCTTTGTCGTTTTCCTTCCCTTCTTCCTGAAGGTATACTCTGTCCTTGATTTCCATGAGTTGTCGATACTGACTGTCTTGATGCCTGTCTCTTCCTTCAACTCCCTAGAGGCAGTCTCATGGTGACTGAGATCGCTTTGCTCGACATGGCCTTTGGGAAAGCTCCAATGGCCCTGTGGATATTGAAGAAGGAGGATAGAGTCGTAATTGACCAATATGAAGCCGCAAGACGTCTCCATGGGTCCCCGAGCGTCTTCGCTCATGCTGACAGTAAGAGGGGTGTAGTCAAAACATTACTGATTAATTGGGACCAAAAGCACCTTTGAGTAGATACCAGTCGACGGGATACATGGATGTCGACCCGCTTTCTCTCAGCATCCGAAGAATAGTCACTGACAGTGATCTGGATGGAGTTGTGACTGCAGCGATTCTGAGGAGGTGGTGGCCAGACAGTGAGGTGATATTCGGCCATCCAGGGGAGCTCAGAGCAGGCCTTCTAGATCACTTGATGGATAGGGAGACGGCAATTTGTGACTTACCCAGACACCCTGATTGTGGTCTGAGTATAGATCATCACCAATCAAACATTCCCACGGAGGATGATGGGGACGTTGTATCATTGTGGAAGCCTACTCCATCGGCCGCAAGGATAGCGTATGACTTAGTAAATGAGAGATTGGATATTTCTGATCTTGAGGGACTGTTAGAATGGGTAGACAAGCTCGACGGTGGAGGTGTTTCTAGAGAGGAGTACCTTTCCGATGAGCCTGCAATCTGGCTAGGCAGAGTCATCGATGTCAACGAAGGCACGGCAATGGCTGTCCTTGAGGCTCTGCAGGAAGGCATGAAAATAGGAGACATCCTCAAAATCCCGAAGATATCTATGATGCTGGAGGAGCGGAAGACGGAAAGAGCCCTGCTAACCAGTATTATCTCTGAAAAGACCATGGTCGTGGACAGAATGGCTATTGCTAGGCTAGATGGCCTAGGGATGCGTTCGAATGGGTACCATATCACTGCTTTTGCAGGGGATTCATGTGATGCATGTATCGTGATTCACGGAGAAATAGGGGCGTCCTTTGGAGAAGAAGGAAGATACCCCGTTTCGGCGTCCTTTTACACGAACTCGTTCCTGCATAAAGAAGGGGGGCTATACGATCTGACGCGCCTTGCGACTTACTTCGATCCAGATGGTGGAGGGCATGCGAATGCATGCGGATGCAGGGTAAAGGCAACCGATGACGGTTACGCTGTGAATAGAGAAGTGACAGAAGAAGACGTGAAGAGGAACATCACGAAGTGGCTTGAGCTTTGGTCCGAGCGTTAGTCTTCTGAAAGGGGACCAATGCTCAGCAATACATATGCGGACTGAGTAAGCATCAAGAAACCGATTAGGGAGAGGACTAACCCGGTGGGAGTCGGCAGTAGATGTTGTAGATGATTGCCGGAGAGCCATGCCAATGAGAGCACCATAATAGAGCAGGATAGCACCTTCCTAGCCGAGGAGGCAGGTTCTTCCCAGAGATCGACCCAAGGAATTAATCCCCTTCTTCTGAATGTTAATCTATACCATGCTACGTAGAATAAGGAGAGGGAAACTGACCCTGTAAGGCCCAACGTAAACGACTCTGAATCCCAGGGCCCATCTATGGACAGCTTCAGAAATACTACATTGATTAGAAGGACAGCTCCGACTATCGCGTGTATTCGCCATTCAGGCCCACTGGGCTCCCCCATGACATATCCAAGAGGCTCCAACGCTTCAAATCAACTAAGGATATATCTTCACTGACGGCCTCAGACGGCCCAATGAAGCAGGGACTGGTCTGGGAAGATTCGGTTGATGAGGCGCATTTGGATCTAAGGTACCGGGTACTGAGAGAGGGCCTTCCTCGAGGAACAGAACATTACGCTGGAATAGATGACAGCCCGGAGACAAGGTTTCTGTGTGCTTACGAAAAAGGTATCCTGATTGGCTGCTCTACATTGCAAATTGACGAAAGAGACGGTTGTAGATTCAGGATAAGGGGGATGGCGGTGAGCCCGGACCACAGGAACAAAGGAGTTGGCTCAGGTATCGTAAGGGAGCTTCAGGAATATGCCTCAAATAAGGGCAGTGGGATTTGGTGTAATGCTAGGATAAGAGCGGTTCCAATGTACAAAAGATGTGGTTTCGTGGAAGTATCAGAGGTCTTCGAAATCGATGGCATCGGTCTTCACTTCGATATGGAATGGAGGATTGAATCCTAAATCGATTAGTTGTTGTCTGG
>CAXHBZ010000207.1:0-2263 GCA_964015215.1 uncultured Candidatus Poseidoniales archaeon
TAAGGCTAGTCCAAACCCCCATGTAATTTTCGAAACCACCGTTATTACCTGTACCCGTAGCACCAGTAACGTTTACCAATTCAACGGTCGATGAAATCCCCGTAAACCTGATTATTAGGTTGTCTGAGGACTCATAACTGTTGCTCGAGCCTCCTTGGACGAAAATGTCCAATGCCATAGAATCTGCGTTCACGGAATCCAATGATAACGTAGTGGTGCCATCAACGTCGCCCATTTGGTAACCTTGATTCCCCTCAGTGTAATTTCCCACAGTGCCAGTATAATTTGCCGTACCAAAGAAGTCACCGTCTGTTAAGCCTACTCCCCCAGTAGAAGTGTAATACAGGGTAAAGCCCATCTCATTACCCGTGGTTTGGTTGTGAGCTATATGGGGCTCATTTGCATTATTCCATAGGTATCTGCTAGTAGACTGGTTTCCAGTATCGAAATATTTTGCACCGTTCGTGTAAGGGTCCTCAAAAGACGTGTACGCAATAATCGAAGTTGAAGTGCAACCACTAATCACGGTATCTGGTAAACCGTCGCCATCTGTATCGGTATCAGCACATGGGTCATTGGGGAAATCGTCATACTGGTCATCAGTACCATCTCCATCAGAGTCAACGGCTGAGACTATGTTTGTTGATACAAGCATGAACGTTACGATGATAATCGGCATTAACAGGGGGCGTTGTGTCATGGCACTCATAAGGGGGACAATTCAATAACGATTACGTATTAAATTGAGTTTTAGAGTAGTTTCCATTCCGTTAAACTCTTTGACCTCCCTTCATTGGAGTTGTATGGAACCAAGAGATGCGGCGACAACCATTCTCCGATCAGTAGAAGATTCAGGAAACCACTATCGAAATAGTATTCCAATGATTGCAAGTGAGAACATACTGAGCCCTCTGGTGAGGAAGGCCTGTGATTCAGATTTGCATGGAAGATATGCCGAGGGACTTCCCGGAAAGAGGTACTATCAAGGATGCGATGATTTTGACACCATCGAAGATACAGGCATTAAATCTGCGAAAAGGGTCTTCAACTGCAATTTTGCCAACATACAATCTACCTCCGGCACCGTTTCAAATATCGGGGCGCTCAAAGCTCTGGCAAAACCAGGAGATACAATCACCGCAGTCTCAACGGCCGATGGTGGACACATATCCCATGCCAGAATGGGGGCAGTTGGAGTTAGGGGACTCGATCTCATAACTTATCCTTGGAATGAGGAAAGAATGGAGCCAGATATCGATGCATCACTCTCTTTGATAAGGGAAAACAATCCAAACATAGTCCTATTCGGACAGTCTGTGTTCCTTTTCCCGACACCGATGAAAGAACTGGCCGAAGCTGCGCACGAGTGTGGTTCGAAGGTTATGTATGATGGCGCCCACGTAATGGGCCTAATCGCAGGAGGAGTGTTCCAAGACCCTCTCCGAGAGGGCGCAGATGTATTGACCGGGAGTAGTCACAAGACATTCCCGGGCCCACAGGGAGGCTTTCTCCTATCCAATTCAGATGACCCCGCCTTCCACAAGAGACTGAATAATTCAATATTCCCGGGCGTTTGCTCCTCCTATCACTTGCATCATGTTGCCGGAAAGGCCGTTGCACTTGCAGAATTTGAGCAATATGGGAGAAGCTACGCCAGTGACATCGTCAAAAACGCCAAGGCATTGGGAGAAGCGCTTTCCTCAGAAGGGTTCGATGTTTTAGCCGAGGAGCGAGGATTCACAGAGAGCCACCAAGTGCTAACAAGACATGGGAATCCGGATTCTGGAGCAGGAATGAAGGCCGCTGACAGGCTTGAAAAATGTGGAATCATAACCAATATGAATATGCTTCCTGGGGATACAAAAGCCATGTCAGGTCCAAGTGGACTTAGGCTTGGGGTACCTGAGATTACTAGAGTGGGGATGGGAGTCCAAGAAATGATCGAGATTGCTAAGTTCTTCTCAAGGGCGCTTAAGTCCCAAGAAGATCTAGGCTCGATTAAATCCGATATCACCGACTTCAAATCAGAATTCCAGTCTGTGGGCTATTGTTTTGAACCCGGTCCAGCATACCCGTAAATCTGGTTACTAGTGCCTTAGACTTATCGCGCGAAACCCACTCCGGAACACATGGGCCGACATCGCTTCAGCGCACTTGTGCTGTGTGCTTTGATGACGACATCAGGTTGTTTGGGATTATTTGATGACGACACCGAGCAGGCTGAAGAAGTGGATTGCCTGACACAACCGACACATCCAGACTG
>CAXHBZ010000208.1:0-2244 GCA_964015215.1 uncultured Candidatus Poseidoniales archaeon
GGGATAAATTTGAGCGCCTCCTAGACAAGACTAGGAAACATCTCAATGATGCAGACAATCTCTTCGTGAAGGACGCATTTTGTGGAGCAGACCCTGCTCACACAATGCCCGTCAGGCTCGTCACAGAGAAAGCATGGCACGCCGCTTTCATGCACAACATGTTTGTCAGGGCCCCAAAGGAAGACTTGAGTAAGCATGTCCCCGAGTATACAATACTTCACGCCCCAAATCTAAGGGCAGTTCCGAGTCAAGACGGGACAAACTCAGGTGTTTTTGTCATTCTTGCTTTGGACAGGGGTTTGGTGATAATAGGCGGAACTCATTATGCTGGAGAGATAAAAAAGGCCATTTTTACGATAATGAACCACATTCTTCCAGCTAAGGGACTCCTCCCTATGCACTGCTCGGCGAACACCGACGGAGAAAAATCAGCATTGTTTTTCGGACTTTCTGGAACGGGAAAAACAACCCTCTCGGCAGATCCCGAAAGAGCTCTTGTAGGAGACGATGAACACGGTTGGTCAGACGAGGGCGTGTTCAACTTCGAAGGAGGATGTTATGCCAAGCTAATCAATCTCTCGAAGAAAGACGAACCCGCTATTTTTGCTACCACCAGGATGAAGGGGACAATTCTGGAAAACGTGGTCTTGAATGCCGATGGTACTCCGGATTTTACCAATGACTCTCTGACACAGAACACCAGGGGGTCCTATCCGATAGAATCTATCGAGAATAGGACTCAAGATTCAATGGCAGGAAATCCAAAAAATGTCGTTTTCCTGACATGTGACGCCTTCGGGGTACTTCCACCACTCTCTAGACTAACTCCTGAACAAGCGGCCTATCATTTCATTTCTGGATACACAGCGAAAGTTGCTGGAACAGAGATTGGGATCACTGAGCCACAGGCCACTTTCTCAACCTGCTTTGGAGCTCCATTCATGCCGAGGCATCCCTCAATCTATGCGGACCTACTATCCACTAAAATCAGAGATAATGAAGCGAAGTGCTGGCTCATCAACACTGGCTGGGTTGCTGGCGGATACGGAGAGAGCAGTAGAATCAAGATCAAGTGGACCAGAGCGCTACTCAACGCCGCTTTAAAGGGAGATTTGGATGACGTGGTTTTCGTCAAAGATCGAAGATTTGGATTCTCAGTTCCAACTACTTGTGAAGGAGTACCAGACAGTATTCTGCAGCCGAGAGAAACCTGGAACGACAAGAAGAAGTTCGACAATGTCGCAGATCTTCTAGCTCGCATGTTCATAGAAAACTTTGAGCAGTACAAGGAAGGGGTCAGTGAAGAGGTAATGTCCTCATCACCAGTCGTTCTGGGAAGTCGGTGAATCTAAATCGATTAACAGCAATCCTCTTCCTTCATGGGTGCGCTGATGAACGATACCTTGTCCACGTTGGGCGTATTCTGTAATTGACTGTAGACAGATCTTACGTGAGTGGCAGTACCCTTCACGTGGACTACGTCAACACACGAGTGACAGGAATGACCGAGCCTACTGCTGTGATGGTATGCGGCAACTTCAACGGAGTCAGTGCGACTAACCATCAATCTCTGCTCGCTCTTCTCCTGGTAATGCACAATGATGTGCCCCTCTACAACTTGATCGCCATCCATATTCATCAGGTCCCCCCTCTGTTGGATTTCAGCGAAGTACATGGACGCGTCTCTCAGAAAACGACTTCGATTCTTATAGCCCGATTTTTCAATCAGACTTTCGAAGGACTCCGCAAATTCTCTGTCTGCACTGAATGAAATTATTCTGCTCATAACCCATCCCAATGTACCATCACTAATAATAATTTGTAAATACCTAATTATTAGGTTTCATTAAATATATATTAGTTCTCCGAGAACCATGAAGAGTGTAGCATACAGGTCAATCCTGCTGAGTATATTGATGATAACATCGAGTCTTGCCGGGTGTCTCGGGGACGAGGCTGAAGAAATTGTGGAACCAACTGAAGATCCACAAGAGGAATTAATCTACGGCAACGTCATGGTTTCGACTTATCACGTGGGAGAACTCGTGAAGGCTGTCGCAGGAGAAAGTGTGGCAATTAGCTACATGAGCCAGGAAAATATCCCAGTTCATGATTACTCACCATCCGCATCAGATCTTGTCAGACTTCAGGAAGCGGATGTATTCTTCTATCACGGACTCAACCTCGAGCCATGGATAGACTCGGCCATGGAGTCACTAGGGGCCGATGCACCCCCTTCATTTA
>CAXHBZ010000209.1:0-2236 GCA_964015215.1 uncultured Candidatus Poseidoniales archaeon
CCCCCCAAAAGACTGGGATGAATCTGTGAGCCTTCATTGAAGCTCTCTTTGCCGCCTTCCTTTCTGTATTGGAAAGCTCTGCATCTACAAAAACCGCATCTGCTCCAGAGACCTCTGCGGTTCTTATGCAGAAACCGATATTCACTGGATAGGCCGCTCCTGCCAGGACCCAGACAAGTCCCCCAGAATCGATTACATCATCAAAACTTAGACTCGGGTCCCTGCCAACCAAGGCCAGCACATCGGGGGTGCCCTGGGAGTTGTCTCTGGACATCCGCCACAAGTCATTATCAGAGCCCTCGATTACATCTATACCGAGTTCGACTGCCATCGAGCGAACCCTAGTGAGGGCTTTGTCCTCCGAGTTCCTCCTGATGAGTATCAGCTTAATATCCTCATTCTGTTGAAAGGATTTCAGGACCTCTTTAGTTCCACACCTTTGCATCTAATACGCCCCCTGCCTTTCTGCTCCGACGCTCCCTGCTAGATTGAGTGAGATAGCTACTACTGGACCTATGAGTAAGGCGAATAGCAATGTCCCTAGCCCTACAGTTCCACCAAGTAGCCATCCGAGGATGACTACTGAAACCTCTATACCTACACGGACTGTTCCTATTGGTATCCCAGATATCCTCTGTATTCCTGTCATCCATCCATCTCGAGGCCCCGGACCTAGATTGGCAGTCAGATACATCCCGCTTCCAATACCAACCAACACAATGCCGAGGAGAACCAGGATGACGGCGTCTAACATGCCCTCAGGGCTGGGGATAATGGGTAACATGTACTCTATTGCCGCCGAAATTAAAATGGCGTTGAGTATTGTACCCACTCCGGGTTTCTCCTTTAGAGGAATCCAGAGGATTAGGACTGCGAAGCTGACAAACAATGTAGACTGGCCTATTGATGCATCCGTCATGAGCGCGATACCTTCAGCAAGCACGGTCCACGGGGTATTTCCTATTCCAGCGGCAACAAGGATCGCATCTCCGGTTCCAAAGATCCACAGACCGATGCATAGGATCGCTAGAGTAGAGAGCTTTGGCTTGGTATCCATGGGGTCACTGGAACTCCACCAAGTGGTGGGGACTTCCTTCGCCGGCCTCAAGAATGAGCGTAGGGTCACGGTTCCCGAAAGGTGTATCATCCTTGAACCCAATTGAAGTAGTCCTCTGTTGAGTTGGCATCCCAAAAAAGAACCTGTGGTAGCTCATACGGGTGATGTGACTGAATCTCGCCTATTAGTTCGGATTTCATTCCGGTGGAGGTCTTGAATTGAACTCTCCACTCTGAACCGAACTCTATTTTCCCATCCCAACGGTATGTTGACTCGACCTTCGTTCTTGTTGCGCATATCGCTAGTTTTTTGCTTATTTTCGAGAATATCCATTCTCCGACCTCTGGGTCCAGCCAATCTCCAGGAAGCGTGGTTTGCACGATTGAAACAGGGTTTTGCATGGTCCCCGGAAACGGTTATTCCGGATGAAGCCATTGGCATAGTTTGAATGAGTATGATGTGTTCGGACACCCGAGGTCGGACAGTGGAGCTCTGGGAGATGCCTATCGATACGGGTGAAGTACCCCCCAATGAGTCCGAATTCGACGTTATTGTAGTCGGTGGGGGGCCCGGGGGCTCCGCGGCCGCGGCCTACAACTCACTCAACGGTTGCAAGGTTCTACTAATCGAGAGGGGGGTCTGGCCCAGGGACAAAGTCTGCGGAGATGCTGTTGGAGGAAAATCCCTATCTCACGTGGAAGAGCTGGGCGTCCTCCCGATGATACAATCAACGCCCTACTACCAAGTAGATTCCATACTATTCGGTAGTGCCAATGGCTCGGAGGTCAGGGTCATGCTACCCAAGGAGAGCTATGAGGAAAAGGGGCTGATGTCAGGATACGCACTACCCCGTGTTCAATTCGATTACATGATGTTCAAGAGGGCCAGTGAGATCGTTAGGGAGAACGGTGGTTCCGTCATTCAAGGATTCACGGTGAAGGAAGTATTGAGCGAGGGGATTGGCGCATCATCAAAAATTACTGGAGTGTCCGGTAAGTTCGGAGGGGCGCGCTCGGACAATCCAACCATGACTTTCAGTTCCACGATTACAATAGGAGCGGGAGGGTACAATTGTCCTGTTTCGAGAAAAATCACAGAATTGCACGACGAGCCACACAAAGACGACCATCATTTCTGTGGGGGGTACCTGTCTCTTATACACATCTCCGAGCCCACGAG
>CAXHBZ010000210.1:0-2220 GCA_964015215.1 uncultured Candidatus Poseidoniales archaeon
ACACCCGTTATGTCGTCGGCAGCGTCAGATGTGTATAAGAGACAGAACTAGGGCCGTGATGATCAAAGCACTTGGTGCATTGTTGGAAAAAGAAGAAGTTAGGCCAGCTAGGAAACATGGAAATATACCGTTGTAGGTGACTTATCATGGAAAGCCAAAAATTGCTAAAATTGAAAATAGTTGCAATGATGGCAGTAATACTTGAAGAGTCCACGGGTGACCATGTAAAGCCATCTCCTCAGAGAAGCTCAGGGAGTGAATGGTCGGTTGACCATCGAAGAGTCGCAATAGGGAGGAGGAGTCTTTTCAGTTCCAAGTCGAAGCGAAGTTCATCGAGGTGACCTAATGACGATTAAAAGGACCATAAACATCGATGGGGAGGATTTTGAAGTTCAACTTTCTAGTGAAGGTAATAATTGGACGGTGGTGGTTGACGGGCATGAGTTTTCGGTTAAGACAGATGGGCGAGATGGTCACAAACCCGTAAGGAAGAGAAAAGGAAAGAGAAAAACCGCTAAATCTGGAGTTGTTGCTTCGCCTATTCCTGGGAAAATAGTATCTCTTTCTGTGAAGAATGGCGACGATATTTCAGAAGGGGACGTGATAATGATACTAGAGGCGATGAAAATGCAGAACGAGATTCAAGCCCCTATATCTGGGACAATCACCCAGATGGGTTGCGAACCCGGAGATAGTGTGGAGGCTAACTCTCCTTTACTGATCATAGAGCCTAAAGAAAAGAGCTCCTCTTAGAGAGATTTCAATAGGAGGCACCCTCAGGGCAAGCTATGCCAAAGTGCGACTATCCTGATTGCACCGATGAGGGCTTCATAGTCAGTCGGCTATCACCTGACGGCTTCTTGGTCGGAACAGGTAACAAGGCATATTCATTCAGGGAAGCCTACAAGAGATTTGGCTACTGCGTAAAACATCATGACGAATTGATGAAGTCCGTTTGGAACAGAGTTAGGGATTCTGATGGAAAAGGGGATGATCATGTTGCCCCCACAGCAATATGAGGGTTAAATCAAGCCTAATGCGTCTTCAATCCTATTCATTTCTGGTCCAGTTGATCCAGTACCTACCATTGCATGCGAGTCACTTGCCGCACAACCCGAACCCACAAATGGAGATCCGAAGCTAACTGTCCCTACCATTATAGGAACCCCAAGGACATCCTCTATGATTTTCGCCTCATCTGAAGTAATGTCTGGATGAGCTAGAGCACCATTCGAGTTTGCTACCAGCATGCTTCCAACAGTGTCATGACCTGCTACTTTACTCCTGACAGCCCTTACCCCCAGGACTTCCCCGATCATATCAACACCGTCAGCCCCTGGAGGGACTACTGGGCTTACGACTGCCCCTATTTCATTACATTCAACCAGATTCCCAGCCGCGTTAACTCCACTCTGCATGACTACTACATCGCCGAAGCTGGTCAATTCGTCCAAATCTTCTTCGGTCGCTATATCTGCAACTGCTATCCCTTTGCTATTTCCCTTCAGCAAACTTCCGATCAATGAAGATCCCCCGACCATGAAAGGATGAGTTTCAATCTCAAACGCAGTTTGAATCTCTTCTATTACTTCTGATTCTAATGACTTGGGCAGGAAAAGAACGTCTCCGATTACTGAAAGATAGACGCCCACTTGACTATGCCCTAGGATGTCACCCGAAGAGATTCCCATGCAGTCCACCTTTGCTTACCCATCTAGAGAAGTATTCCTTGATAGGTGTTGTTTGCGGGGATTTAAACATCCCGAAGGATGTTCGAGAGAAAGATGGCACAGCGACGATCGTTCCCGTGGGCTCTCGCACCACAGTACAGGAATCGACGCAGGAGGTCTTGACTTCCGGGTTCGATATGGGACCGGGTATTACCCCTCCGCTTTGGCCGTGCTCAACTTTCTTTCGAATGTGTGAATTGATATGCTTGATTGAACAGAGGCCCACACAGGGCTCAATATGTGAATTCTTGATGCTCGGGGGATTAGTGCAGCTGGGCTGAATACCTCGGTCGAAACCTCGGTACTTACACCCGCTGTCTATCAATCTCGTCTTTTACGAGTCCCCTGAGGTGCCTCGTCTTTCGGGCGACTTCGAGCTTAGATGCTTTCAGCTCTTATCCGCATGGAGCGTGGCTACCCAGCATTGCCTTGTCAGACAACTGGTAAACTAGTGGCTCCGAGCCCTCGTTCCTCTCGTACTAAAGGGCCC
>CAXHBZ010000211.1:0-2199 GCA_964015215.1 uncultured Candidatus Poseidoniales archaeon
TGGGCTCGGAGATGTGTATAAGAGACAGCCCTTCCTGTTTACTTGGGTGCCAACATTGACATGAAGGTCGAGCCAATATCAAATGCCGTAATGTACGGCAAGGTGAAAGTGGTCTTCCACCTAGACATGAGGGGAACAGGCTCCGTTGACCCAGTCATCGGAGAAGACACTATGGAGGTCTTCGAAATCCATACATTCAGTGAGATAGCTGATAGTGATGCCTCGGACTTCAACAGTCAAGTAACAGACAACATGGGTCCGCTGGGTTGGACTAACTTCGGAGGTAGCGTTGGGGGAACCCTAGCTATTATCTCATTTGCACAGGCTTTGTTTTACGTAATTGGGATAGGGCTTCTTGGCTACGGATCTATCATCAAGAAGGACGAAGATGGAAACTAGTTTGAATTGGGATTCAGGTGCCTAACCTGTTCCGGGCCATAGTGAAGCTTGCCCGCGAAGGGTTTGAACCCCCTAGCATGGACGGAAGGCCATGCGGGGAGGACATAGGTGGTTCTCATTACTGGTTGCGGCATCTATGATGCTGAGTGTTTCGGGCGGAAGCATGGTCTCCGGTCAGGCATCTTCATCCATGGAAGAAGCATGCGTAGCCGTTTGCATAAACGAGATAATGACGAATGCTGACGGGCCTGATCAAGGGGTTTTTCCACAAGGGGAGTGGGTGGAGCTATACAACTCAGGACCTGAGGATATCAGTCTTGAGGGATGGGCAATATTGGACATAGGTGGGTGGTATCATCCGATAACTGAACAAAGCTGGGTTGGTTTCAGTAACTTGGAGACTCCATTCCATTTGCCTTCAGGGGAGTTCGCTGTAATAGCGGAAAATGAAATTGGCACTCTTAGATTGAACAACGGGGGAGAGACAGTTTTACTGTTAAATGACTCAAACCAGACGGTTCATGAGATCGAGACTGGCACAGCTTCTAATGGGGTATCCAAAATTGCGAATTCGAATGATGAAACCGGAATATGGGTGGACTCACCGACGCCAACTCCCGGATTCCAAAATCCTGGTGACCAAGGAGGAGGGGGTTCGACAGATGTGCAGATTTCTTGGTGGAATGGGGAATTTAGTGCAAAATTCACGAGGATAATGCCTGGTGAGGTACCTGGAAGGAGCAATGATTGGTTTGAGATAACAAACACAGGAGATTATGAGCTGGACATTTCTGGTTGGAACATAACCAGGATGAGCTCTTCGGGACCTTTCCAATCGACCATACTATCACTTCGGATTCCTCCTTCATCATCTGTGGTGATTTCAGAAAACCCCTACAACCTTCTCTTGGACGGAGGGATAGAAGCACTTGATGCTAATCAAGTTATGAGTGCCCCCCTCTGGCTTGTCAATTCTGGCGGATCATTGATTCTATCCGAACCCAATGGCACCGCTGTGGACTCGATCGTATACGGGAGTGGGATCGCAGAAATAGAAGGATGGGATGGCCCTGCAATATCTGTCCCAGGGGACGGTTCTCCGGGCCTTATTTTAATGAGAGGCTTGGGATGCGGGGACTATCCAGACACTGACTCTGGCTCAGATTGGGAGGTTCGGTGGGTCCGAATTGGCGCTTCCACGTTCTGTGATGGAGGGGATTTTCTTACCGAAGATGAATCTAGAGCTTTAGCATCCATTGGTCCGGACACGTCATTCAGTGACCTTATTCATTGGATTGGCTCTGCAGAAAACGACATTCACTTACACCTCTATCAATTCATGAGTCCTGATTTGACAATGGCACTAATCTCTGCGATTGAAAGGGGAGTGGAAGTTACTCTTCTTCTCGAGGAGGGTATTTTGGATGGCTCCACCACCATCGATAATCAAAGAGGGCACGCTCAAGCCATCCATGATGCTGGAGGGCTGGTACTCTGGATGGAAGACCCTTCTCAGATTAGCTCGCCGTACAGATACATCCACAGTAAGGTGGGGGTGAAGGACTCGGAGAGCGTTTGGATATCTTCTGGGAACTGGAAAGATACCAGCCTGCCTCCAGACGGTGTGGGAAACAGGGAATGGTCGCTTATACTGGACTCGGGGAATTTAGCAAACCTTGTCCTGTCAAGGATGGCATGGGATGAGAATCAGAATCATTTGCATATCTCGGCACACCAATCGAGGCATTCCCCCTCAGTCGAATGGGAGATGGGGGCATTGTCTCAAACACTCGAGATTTC
>CAXHBZ010000212.1:0-2187 GCA_964015215.1 uncultured Candidatus Poseidoniales archaeon
GATGTTGTAGCGTCTCGTGGGCTCGGAGATGTGTATAAGAGACAGCTGGGGCATTTACCGTGAATGTTAGGATATTCCACCAGTCTTCATCTCCCGGGGCCCCGTCGCCATTCACAGAATTACCAACAACCCAAAAATGGACTGGCCCTAGGTCCTCCGATGGAGCAGTCCATGAAATCTGCCATATTCCATCAGCATCGGTATCGGAGTGTGAAATATCCAAAGGAGCGTCTTCCGCCTGCCGGATATCCTCATCATCTGGCCAAGAAAAAAGTCCTATACCTTCAGAAGTCATCAAGAATCCCCCTTCCTTATTCCCATTGCCACCAGACAATGTGAGTGAATCAGCAACTTTGATGGTCATATCGTATGACTCTCCGACTTCATACATTACCGGGACTCCGGTAACCATTACTACTGCTCTGGATGAGGCTGCGCCATTGTTGTGACATGTGCACCCGTACTTAACAGTCGGATCTCCGTCCGCATTCTCGTATCCTGGGCCGGAGCTCATTCCCATAGCTGGAATGGATAGGATTGATATTGTCAAGAGGACTGTAAACGCTCTCTTTACGCCATTCATCCTACGGTCCCCTATTGGGGTTTCGGAAGCTGAGGACAAATAACGCTTGCTCGGAGACATGCATCTTACCTTTGATTAAAGTTCCTTCATAGCAGAGTTGAGTTCATTCATCATCTTTTTTCCATCACCAAATAACATCATTGTTTTGTCCATGTAGAACAGGTCGTTGTCAACCCCCGCGTAACCAACGGACAAGCTTCTCTTGATGATAACAACAACGTTTGATTTGTCGACATCAAGAATTGGCATACCTGCGAGCGGACCTTCATTTGACCTAGCGGCAGGATTTGTGGTATCGTTGGCCCCGATTACTAGTGCTACATCGCATTCGGGGAATTCTGAGTTGATATCGTCCATCTCAATGAGCTTCTCATACGGTACGTTAGCTTCTGCCAATAACACGTTCATGTGACCAGGCATCCTACCAGCGACTGGGTGAATGGCATAAAGGACTTCACAATCAAGTGATTCCATAAGGTCTGCAAATTCCTTGACTGCATGCTGACTTTGACTTACAGCCATACCATATCCGGGGACTACTATAACTTTCTGGGCCCCGTCTAGAACCATGGCTACCTCTTCAGGGTCGCTACCTACTTTAGTTCGAGTGAGCTGATCTTTTTCACCAGATCCACCAAATGCTTTGAAAAGTACATCGAATAATTCTCTGTTCATTGCTTTGCACATAATGAAGGTAAGGATTAGTCCAGCTGCACCTACCATAGACCCAGCAATTATCAGGACATTGTTCCCAATGACGAAACCTGTGAATGCCGCGGCGATACCGGAAAGGGAGTTCAGGAGGCTAACTACAACAGGCATATCTGCACCACCAATTGGCAGAACGAATAATATCCCTAGTAGTGTTGATGTCGCTACTAGGGAGTAGATGTACGTCTTTTCTTCAGGATTTTGGATTGTCATGACTATCAAAGCCAGAGATGCCAGTAGGAGTCCGACTTTGACGTAATTAAGCCATGGGGGACCCCATGTTGGAAATGAAAACCACTTGCTCCTGCCCCTGTCGTCTTTTTTGGAGAAAGGGATGTAAAATCCGCCTTTGAGTTTCATCATTGCCACCATGCTACCAGACAAGGTAACCCACCCAACTAATGCCGAGAGTCCTATTGCGGTCCATGTCGCATACAATTCGACGCCCGGTTCTGGGACGCCATCAGAAATTCTCTTCAATGCCTCGGAGAGTCCAACTAAGGCCGATGCCGCACCACCAAAACCGTTGAACAGTGCTACTAATTCTGGCATACCAGTCATTTCGACGCGCGTTGCCATGATGTATCCGATTATCGAGCCAATGGCCAATCCACCAACGATTAGTTCCCATCCGATTATTCCTTCTGATTGTAATTTCAGTAGAGTGACGACAACGGCAAGTAACATGCCCTGAGCCCCAAGCATATTGCCTGAGGGTGCTGTCTTTGGGCTAGACAGCCTCTTGATTCCTACTATGAACATTGAAGCGGATATCAAGTATCCGATATCCCATACTACTGGATCTACCATTCACTTGCCCCCCTTTCTCTTTCGGCCTGCGATCATCTCCAGCATTCTGTTTGTGACCATGAATCCACCAACGACATTAATTG
>CAXHBZ010000213.1:0-2156 GCA_964015215.1 uncultured Candidatus Poseidoniales archaeon
ACCCGTTATGTCGTCGGCAGCGTCAGATGTGTATAAGAGACAGGTATAGAGCACATCCACCACCTCCACATGTCAGGAGACACCGAAGGACTTGCTGGAGCACTCTCAGAGGAAGGGCACTCCCTTGTCAAGGCTGGGCATATAGAGCTTCTTGGAATCCTCAGAGTTCTGGAGGCCAGTTTGTTTGGGCCGAGAACACGATTCGTTATTCACGAGCTGACGGGAGATATTCTTTCTATCCAAGGGAGGTGGGATGAAGCAGAGGAGCAGTATGATATGGCCCTTCCCATAGCAGCCAAGCACAAACTTACAACGCCCCTTGCCAGAATATACTCCTCACGCGCTGATCTAGCTGTAAAGAAGGGGGAGATGGATAATGCAC
Organism: uncultured Candidatus Poseidoniales archaeon; assembly: GCA_964015215.1. Classification (GTDB taxonomy): domain Archaea; phylum Thermoplasmatota; class Poseidoniia; order Poseidoniales; family Thalassarchaeaceae; genus MGIIb-O5. The sequence continues at coordinate 383 of CAXHBZ010000213.1, forward strand.
TTTCCCTTCACAAGAAGGCACTTGAGATGCAAATCAGACTTAGGGACGCTCAAGGAGCAGCCAGATCGTACAATAACATGGGTTACATCTTCCGGCGTCAGCGCGACAACAAGAGGGCCATTGAAGTGTATGGAAACGTTGAGGAATTACTAGAATCAGAGGATTCACCTGAGTTGACTGAGGCTAGGATTAGACTAGCCTCAGCCTTCCTGGAAATGGGTGAGATGGACAGGGCTAGGGACCACGCCATGAAAGCCCACGATGAAACTGCAGATAACAACCAAGAGAAACTTCACGCAAGATCAAGGGCGGTTCTTGGTAGATACTACGCAAGAATAAAGGATAACGATTTGGCAATGCATCACTATTCCGGAGCACTAGAGATTCTATCGGATCAATCTGACCCAAGAAGTGCTGTGGAGGTTGAGATTCTACTTGGCCAGGTTCTTAGTGATGCGGGCAACTCAGATGAAGCAGCACAACACTATCTTGACGCCCTGTCGATCGCCGAGGCGAACGATTTCAGGATGATGCAGGGGGAAATACTGTCCCGTCTTGGAGAGGTCGAGAGCAATCGCTCTCAAAGGATGGATTACCTGCAAAGGTCACTTGTTGTTTTCAGGGAGTTAGGTGCAGTAGACAGAATGCGAGAGGTACAAAACTCTGTACACAGGGTAGTGATGGGCCACTAATCACGCTACGATTCTTTGAGGGTCACTTTGTCCGATCCAATTACTGAACTCAGGACCGTCTTGTTTGGATATTCTCAAACTACCGTTGAATGAGTCACAGATTCCCATAAGTACCTCACTCTCCGCAATATGAGGCAGGTTATTACTTTCAGAAAGATGGCAGAGTACGATACTTCGCAATCCAGGATGGACAATTTCTTGAAGAGCCTTGGCTGTTTGATAATTAGAAAGATGCCCCCCTCTTCCTGAAACTCTCCTCTTTAGAGAATCAGGGTACCCTCCTCGCATTAGCCTAGCGTGATCATAGTTCGCTTCAATGGAAATATGGTCGCATTTTTTTAGATGAGAAATCAACTCGGCGGTAACCTCTCCAAGATCCGTGGCAACTGCCGCCCTCTTCCCATTTTTTCCGCATGCTATAACTGCGACATTCTCCGCATCATCATGGGGAACTGGAACAGGGAGTAAACTGATATCCACTCCCGCTTCAATCCTTTCCAGCTCAGAGAATATTTTCAGTCTGCTAACGCCTCCCCATTCCAATCTTCTAGCTGTTTCAGCATTACTGATTAGATTGCAACCCCATTTTTTCGATGCCCTCAAAGCCGACTTAGAGTGATCAGAGTGATGATGTGTCACAAGAATCGTGTCAATGTCATGAGGATTCACGTCCAGCTTATCCAATTTCGACTCTATTTTTTTTAGTGAGAATCCACAATCAATCATCACCTTAGACTCCGGAGTGGAGAGTAGGACAGAATTACCTCTGCTGCCACTTCCAAGATGTGTTATCTCCAACGTCACGGCTCTCGGACGGGCGCGCGAGCTGACGACCTTTGAACAAATCCTATGATTATTTTTTCAGAAGGCAATTTTGAGGTACTTTCGCATATTCCAAAACCACTCCGTAAGGATACATGTCCGAACGACGCTCCATCACCATCATAAGTCAGTCGAGGACGTTGTGGGTCACTTAGCTGGGGGTATTCCATGAGGAGAAAGCAGACTGCGGCATTCATTGTGCTACTTTTACTCAGTAGCTTGGCCTTTGTCTCCCAAACACGACCTCTGTCTCTTATACA
>CAXHBZ010000214.1:0-2127 GCA_964015215.1 uncultured Candidatus Poseidoniales archaeon
GACCTCGGGGGGAATCTGTTCTTCTTCCAGGTCTATCTCTGGCAGGTATCTCCTAAGGGCCTTCATAGCTGATTCCCTGACCAGAGCAGAAATATCTGCGCCAACAAATCCGTTTGTGTTATCCAACAACCATTCTACGTCGAAATCATCACTTATTGGCATACCGCGAGTGTGAATTTCTATTATCTCCGCTCTCCCGTTCTTGTCTGGAACTCCGATTTCTATTTCACGATCAAATCTGCCTGGCCTTCTTAGTGCTGGATCTATGGCATCCTGCCTATTGGTCGCTCCTATCACGACGATGTTGTCTCTGCCCTGCATTCCGTCGAGAAGGGTTAGCAACTGGGCGACAACTCTACGCTCTACCTCCCCGCTTACGTCTTCCCTCTTGGGGGCGATACTATCTAGCTCATCAATGAAGATTATAGCAGGGGCGTTGGAAGCTGCCTCTTCGAAAATCTCTCTCAGTTGCTTTTCACTCTCTCCGTAATACTTGGAGATGATTTCAGGCCCGTTTATCGATGTGAAGTGGGCATTAGTCTCGGAAGCTACTGCTTTTGCAATTAGGGTCTTTCCTGTACCTGGGGGCCCGTGCAATAGTACTCCGCGAGGAGGATCTATACCCAATCTCCTGAATAGAATTGGATGTTTGAGTGGAAGTTCTATCATTTCTCTGACTTTCTGGAGCTGATCGCCCAGACCTCCTATGTCTTCGTAAGATATTGTCTGAACATCTCCCTTCTCCTCTTCATCGACCGCATCTTCCTTGATCACTATGTCCGTGTCTGGAAGAACTTGGACGATCCCCTTGGGTTTTGTTGAGACGATGGCGAAGGGGAGTGCCTCCGCAAATAGTGTCATTCCTGGAATGAAAATTCTGTCTCCGGCCACCACGGGCCTCTTGTTTAGTCCCCTTCGTGCGAATCCCTCTATACCTGGCCCAAACCTTACTTTCTGTTGTTTGGCCATCACAGGACTCAGTACCAGTCTTTGACATGGCTGCGTCTCGACCTTCTTGATTTCGACTCTGTCGCCCAAACTAACACCGGCATTTTTGCGGATTATTCCATCCACCCTGATTACGCCCAAGTTAGCGTCCTCTGGCCTGCATCTCCAGACAATAGCAGCGGTTTTCCTCTCTCCAGAAACTTCAATGATGTCTCCTGGTTTGAGGTTTAGATCGTTATCGAACGGTACTCTGGCCCTGCCATGACCTACGTCGCTCGGTATTGCCTTGGCTACTCTCAGAGTGAGGGAATCAGAATTCTCGTCGGTCATGTGCTCGGGCTCCTAATGAGTGCTTCTCACCGGAGGACATAGTTAAACCCATCAAAGAAAGGATGTCAAAAATTGCGATTGGTTATCAGAACGAAGGGTCTCGATGAGTAGCATTATGTCTAGTGTGTGATTCGGTCGATACATGCCCCATGTGCTGGAAACAGGTTTCGAAGAAATGGAAATTGAAAATCCAAATGGTAGCCCTGCCATAAGGGGGTACAATATTATCGCTGGGAAACTGTTGCAATCAAAAGATGGTAATACATTCCTGAGTAAGAATCCGGCCTGGCTGGAAGATATTGTTGGTGAATTCCCCCTTTCCACCAAGGATGATGTGCATGAGGCATTGAGGGCCGCGAGGGATGCTTTTCCTTCCTGGGCAGCTACTCCTGCACCGACGCGTGGTCAAGTCATAGGGAACATGGGTAGGCTATTAATGGAAAGAAAGGGCGATTTAGTACGTTTGCAGGCTCGAGAGATTGGGAAGACAATGAAGGAATGTGGAGGGGAAATTCAAGAGGCAATAGATACGTGTCTTTTCTTTCAATCAGAAGGTAGGAGGCTCTACGGCCAGACAGTCAATTCAGAGCTCCCGGACAAAGAGCTATTCACTTACAGACGGCCATTAGGAGTTTGTGGGATAATTAATGCCTGCAACTTTCCGTCCGCAGTTCCTTTCTGGAAGATGATTCCTGCCATCATGTGCGGAAACACGTGTGTTTGGAAATCCCCACAAGACACTCCTCTTTTGTCCTTCGCTCTGGCTAGAATAATGCACGAAGCCGGTCTTCCAGACGGTGTAATCAATCTTGTGCACGGAAAAGGAAGTGGTGCTGGTCAGCATTTGGT
>CAXHBZ010000215.1:0-2099 GCA_964015215.1 uncultured Candidatus Poseidoniales archaeon
ATGTTGTAGCGTCTCGTGGGCTCGGAGATGTGTATAAGAGACAGATGCAGAGGTTTACCAGAAACCCCTCCTGACTGAGAGAAAGCGATTCTAGATTGCGTGTTCTTTGGCTCTGGCCTAGAAATGGTGGTGTTGGTGGCAACGATACCGTCGATTCCCAGATTGAGAGATATGTCAATCATTTCTGATATGAGTTCATCATCGTTGTCTGGAGATACTTTCAGCAATATTGGTTTTTGAGATTTATTCTTATCCCTTACCTTGGAGCATTCTCTTATGACATTACGAAGTAAATCTTCTTGTTGGAGATCCCTCAGACCCGGAGTGTTTGGAGATGAGACATTTAGAACAAACATATCGGCATGGTCCCATAAAGTTTCGAGCGTTTGAGAATAATCGGATGGCGCTTGTTCGTTGGTTACTTTTTTTGAACGACCAATATTTGCCGCTACCGGGGTATTTGGCCAGTTTCCCAATGCTTTTCGTTTTATTAGCGAATCTCTGACTGACGACGCGCCTGGATTGTTAAACCCCATACTATTCACTAGGGCCCTTTCAGAGTTGGCACGGAACATTCTGGGTTTGGGGTTTCCATCCTGTGGATACCTTGTAATTCCCCCATATTCTATCCAAGAGAAGCCTAAAGCGGGCCATGCGGAAAGAGCTTTTGCGCCTTTATCCATGCCGGCGGCGAGTCCCAATGGATGGTGGAACAACCTCCCGAGAGTATGTATGGGTAGTTCAGGAGAACGATAGAATCGATTCATTAAGGATTTTCCGTAATTGGAGTTATCTAATCTTGACATGGCACCTAGTGCGATGTCATGTGATTTTTCTGAATCTAACCTGGAAATTAGCGGCCGAGCAACCAGTCTCCAACCAAGACCCATAACAGGCCGATAACAAAGTACTCTTGAATAGTTACGTATACTCGGGCAGACATGGGCACGTATACTGACTCCCTGAGGGAGGCAGCCAGAAGACTCCTAAAGTGCAATGGAGGGGTTCTCAACGTACCGAGAAAAAATCACCTCGATGCCAAGGAATTGATGCTCTTGATATCAGACATGGTACCGTCCAAAATAGAGCTTCCAGATGTTAAGCTTTCATCTGGAGTAAACATAACCTACACTAATGATGAGAATTGTAATTTCGTGATTGGTACAGAAGAACCGGACTTGTCATATTGCTGGGTCAAAACTGATAAATCTGGTGATCGTTCATCGTGGGATAATTTCAGAGATATGGTGACAAAGTTGGCATCTGCCGGCTACCCGGGATGTGTTGGTTGTGGAGGTCCCGGGGCAGAAGGGCCATGGGACGAAAAAGTGGCGAGAAAATATTGACGCCTCGCGTGGGCACGCGCGCGTGCGCGTTGTAATGCTCCAACATCACTCATGTTTATACGGGGAATAACGAGGGGGACGAACATCAACGAGGATTTACTGGGGTACGACTATGAAGCTAATGATACTCGAATCTGGTGCCAAGGGTAAGACGGTGGAGAAATACCTTGGGAAGGGATGGATAGTTGAGGCGTGCTTTGGGCATGTACAAGATCTCCCTCGTTCCGGCAAACAGGGCAACAAAGCAATGTGGGCATCTGAAAAGGGACAACTACCTGATCCCCCCTGGGAATGGACAGATAGGGCGGAGAGAGTTGTAACTAAAATTCTAGCCAAAGCAAAGAAGAAGAATGTTAGTGACGTCTACATCGCCACTGATCCTGACAGAGAAGGTGAGTTTATTGCTTGGAGACTAGCCAATATTTTCTCAGAGTTTCCATTTGTGACGAGAGTGACCTTCAACGAAATAACCAAAGAGGCAGTTGAAAATGCCATAAATAATCACAGAGAAGTTGACCACTCTTTGGTCGAAGCGGCCAAGGTCAGGAGGTTCATGGACAGACTTGTGGGATTCAGATGCTCTAAATTCGCTAAGAGTTGGAATCTCCGGTCCATGGGTAGGGTTCAAACACCTACACTAGGCTACATAGTAGACAGGGAGATAGAGAGGGAGTCTCATGTGCCAATACCTTACCACAGCGTACATGCGACGAGTGATGGGTATACATTCAAATTCAGGTTTCACGGAAGCTC
>CAXHBZ010000216.1:0-2068 GCA_964015215.1 uncultured Candidatus Poseidoniales archaeon
GTCATAAGTCCTGATCCTAACCTAGGCATAAACGAGGTTGGAATACCCGTTCAAACTGCTAAGGAGCTAACTGTTCCAATCAGGGTAACCAGCAGGAATAGAGAGCAACTGAGACAGATGATCCTCAGAGGCCCAGATGTACATCCCGGAGTAAATTACATAATCAGGGGAGATAGATTCAGAGTGAGAATAACTGACAGGACTAAGTATATCTGGTCTGGATTTAGGTGTCTTAACCCCCAGTGTCACTCTGGCAGTGAAGACGAACCATATACTGGTTACAGGCCAGACCTAAATGAAGTCCTTCCGGCCCCCAATTTCCTTCCAGGATTAATCCTGAAACCCCAGAAGAGAAGAAACTCATTTGGAGAACTAGAGGAAGAATGGGGTGTAGACCTTGAATCGACCCTTTCTAACCTCAGGGGCGAGGATGACAGGGGGCTACCTCTGCCAGAAAATGACCCCCGGGCCGCCATTCATTACAGATGGAAGTGGGAAATGGAGCATCCCGGTGAATACCTGCCGGAGCACCTTGAAGTAAACTGTCCACACTGTGGCAGTCCCGAAATAGAGGACGAATACGGAAACTCTGTAGGTACTGATATTGAGGATAGGTTGAGTACATTCGATATCGATGGAAACCCACGACCCGGAGTCGTAGTTGAAAGGCATCTGATTGACGGAGATGTCGCACTTTTCAACAGGCAACCTTCACTCCATAGAATGTCAATGATGGTTCACGAAGTAAGGGTAATGCCGGGTAAGACGTTCAGATTCAATTTAGCCGATTGCACGCCGTACAATGCAGACTTCGATGGCGATGAGATGAACCTACACGTCATTCAAAGCGAGGAAGCAAGAGCTGAAGCCAAGATATTGATGCGGGTTCAGGAACACATCATCACGCCCAGGTACGGAGGTAGTGTGATTGGAGGGATACATGACCACATTTCAGGTGCATACCTCCTCACTCACGGCGACCGGGTGCTACCCAAGAATCTGGTAATGCAGGTATTGGGAGATACCAACTGGGATGGTGAACTACCCCCTGAGGTCGAGAAAGACGGAATTACCGGCTACAAGGGCAGTGATGTGTTGAGTCTAATCGTGCCAGATGGTTTCAAGTTGGACTACATCAGCAGGATCGGAGATAATGTCAACGTCTCAAAGGGAGATGTTTCAGGAACTATCGATAAGAGGGGGATCGGTGCAGAGGACGGAAGGCTATTGGACGCAGTTGTTCACACCCACGGCCCCGAAGCTGGGGCAGAATTCCTCGATAGAATGACCAGAATGACGATTTCTATCTGCACCTCTCTTGGGTTCACAACAGGAATCGACGATGAGGACCTCCCTCCCGAAGCAAAGGAAGAGATAGCTAAAATCAATCAACGCGGGAGCGAAGCGGTCGATGTAGAGTTAGAAAAATTCGGCAAAGACGGTAGAAGGTACGAAACACGACCTGGAAGGACACCACTCGAGACCCTCGAAGAGAACATACTGATGATACTCGACGAAGCGAAAACTGAATCAGGTAATGTTGCCAAGTCGTTCCTAGGGTCCGACAACGCCGCGGTCATGATGGCTACTTCTGGTGCGAGAGGATCAATGGATAACCTTGCGATGATGGCTGGCTCGATAGGACAGCCCAAGGTTCGTGGTAAGAGACTAGAGAGGGGGTATCAGGATAGAGTCTTGGCACACTTCCCGAGAAATGCCAAGGGAGCGCAAGAAAAAGGATTCGTAGGGTCCTCCTTCAAAAGGGGACTCGAACCAACAGAATTCTTCATGCTTTCTGTATCGGGGCGTGAATCTCTGGTTGATACCGCTGTTAGGACAGCAAAGTCTGGATACATGCAGAGGAGACTGATCAATGCGATGGATGATCTGAAAGTCGTTGACGACGGAATGGGTTCAGTCAGAAACACAGCTAACAGAATTATCCAGTTCGAATACGGAGAGGATGGTGTGGATCCAGCCAGAAGTAGAGGAGGAAGACCATTCGATGTCACAATGGTGCTAGATGAAGCGCTGGGGGGTGAAAACTGATGGTCGTTAAGAGCTGTCT
>CAXHBZ010000217.1:0-2063 GCA_964015215.1 uncultured Candidatus Poseidoniales archaeon
ACACCCGTTATGTCGTCGGCAGCGTCAGATGTGTATAAGAGACAGGAGGAATAATTAGCTTACCAAAGGGCAATCATGCAATTAGAGTCGAGGGGCTTTCGCCGATAACTGGAGATGTTAATTATGAATTTACGGTACTGTATTTGGGAGAAAATATTCCGGATGATGGAGAGTTCATGGACATGTCCCATCTATTTACCAACTTCTATATTTTGATCGGATTTTTAATGATCCTTCCTTTACTGGTAGTATTGTGGTGGAATCGTTCACTTATCCTTCAGAAAAGCGTGCCCCGCAAAGATGGCGTAAAATATGGCATGGAGAGGCTGAAACTGCTACGTGAAAGGCTATCACAATCGGTAGAGGATATGGGGGTTGACTCCAAGGAAGTAGAGAAAGCTCTCGGGAAATTGGGGGAAAGCCCCTGGGATAGCATACTGGATGAATGGGGGAATCCAGATCTCAGGCATATGACCCGACAAATCGAGATTTGCGCTTGGAGGCCAAATGGCGGGAGTTTTCTAATAGTCGGAATCAGGACATTCGAAAAGGAGTGGGATTTAGCGGCGATTAATTTGAATTCGCCCGAGGGATCTAGTGTGGAAATAGAAGGAACTGACCCCTCCCATTTAAATCAAGGAGGGGACATTTTCCTAGATTCATTGGATTCCTATAGTAAGAAATTTCTAAGGATTTCAATTGGGGGTAATCCATCTAGTATAGAGTTGGAAGTCTCTGGAATGGTTGATGGAGAACCATTGGCGGCTGTTCCAAGAGAGGCGTTGCCATGGGGCGAAGGGAATTGATTATCCCCTTCTTCTGGAGGCCTCTTCTCTTATTCTATCCTCGATATATTCAAGATCAGAGCCAAGCAAATCGGACATGGAGGATATCTTCTTCTTCTGATCCCTGGATAGTTTCTTCGGCATATCTAATTTTAGGACCACCATTACCGACCCTCTTCTGGAGCTCCCTTGAATAGGTAGCCCCCTTCCTTTTATCTCGATGGTGTCACCGGGTTTTGACCCTGCACCAATGCTAACGGTCAATTTTTTCCCGTCGATGTGCGGTAGGTCAATTTTTGATCCTAGAAGTAGGTCTGAGAATCCTACGGGGAGTCCCATAAGTAGGTCGGAGGAGTCTCTTTCGAACCATGGATGCCTCTCCAAATCGATCTCAATGTAAAGATCGCCTGGAGCGCCATCTTCCGTTATCGAGGCCCCTCCATAACCTCTCATCCTGAGCCTTACCCCGCTTGAGATGCCCGGAGGTACCGTGAATCTAACCTTTTTGACCTGCTGAGATCTTCCCTGGCCTCGGCAAGAATCACAGGGGTCTGAAATTATCTTCCCCATTCCTGCGCATGATGAGCATTCTGAGACAGATCTTTGTGTGAATGGACCGAGTCTTTCCAGTCTTTCGACTCTTCCCCGTCCTTCGCACGCGGGACACACCCTTACGTTATCCGGATTATTTGACCCAGAACCATTACAATCTTCGCAGTTCCTCAATGCCTCTATTTCTATTTCCTCCTCGGAACCATCCATTGCGACCTGAAAAGGAACTGTGTGACGGTAAATCAAATCATCCCCTTTACTGGACCTCCTCCTAGATGATCCGAAGAATTGATTGAATATCCCATCGAATCCACCTCCAAAGAGATCGTCCAGACTTATATTCACGCCTTGGAATCCCCCGGGTCCGAAAGGTGAGGAACCGGGGCCACTATGCCCAAATGTGTCGTACTTTCTTTTTTCTTCCGGATTTGACAGAATAGCGTAGGCTTCTTGAACTTCTTTGAATTTTTTCTCTGCCTGGGAATCATCTGGATTCTTATCTGGGTGAAATTTTCTTGCTAGCGACCTGAATGCCTTCCTGATGTCTCCATCAGAGGCATTTCTGCTTACTCCGAGTACCTCGTAGTAGTCCCTCTTCTCCGTCATCTCACCCATGGCTACAGAAGGAGTGTTTTGAACCGTTCCCTATTGTATCAGATAATTGCCGCATGACGTACAGTCTGTCTCTTATACACATCTGACGCTGCCGACGACATAACGGGTGTA
>CAXHBZ010000218.1:0-2047 GCA_964015215.1 uncultured Candidatus Poseidoniales archaeon
TACACCCGTTATGTCGTCGGCAGCGTCAGATGTGTATAAGAGACAGCGGTGGCCCGGCAATAAAGCCAATGCCATGTTGTCGTCTGGAGCTCCTACAAGAGCACTAGGAATGTAATTCAAGAATGTATGAACAGTTCCACAAGCGACAATTATTCCTGCTACAGCATCGAGTGGAATTCCGATTCCAACTGCTACCGGAGACAGGCTGAGTGCGATCAGAGCCACGTTATTTACGTGAAATCCTGGAATCAGGCCGGTCAGGCAACCAAGCCCCACCCCGAAAACAAAGGACCCGATGAGCCACCCAAAATCCACTAAGATCGGATCCAACTAACCACCTATCTGACATCGATGCAGAACCGAGCAGTACTTTCCATGCCAAACTCCTCCATGCTAAGTCTTCCAATCCATTCCACTGGCTCCCCAATCGAAAGCTGTTCTATTGACTCTGTACCGTCGCCTAGGAGACATACTTTCTCATCAGACCCCGATCTAGAAACCCAACTCATCCCATTATCATCAGTAATTGCCTCGCCCGTCAGCTGGACAATTTTCCCAAGATCCCATCTCCAAGAGTTGTAACCATCTCCCCAATTGAGGAGAATAGGGTCGGGAGCATCTCCTAACGTCCAAGAGCGGGCTTCCAAAACAACCCTCCCATCAGAATCAGACCACAAAACAGTGGCGTTGAATCGAATAGCCTGATTAGCTTCGATGTACTCTGCATGCTCACCGATTAATTGAATTCTCAGTTTGGTCTCTCTCTCGTAGTAATCAGCACCGTCCCCCACGTATCCCTTGTCATAATCAGGGGAGATTGGATCAGTCACCCATCCCTCGAATGTGTAGTTCCCCCCGACATAGGAAAACGGATCCGATGCCACACTAGAAAGTTCGGTCACATCATCGCCGAAGTTACCAGTTTCTCTTTCGGACATCAAGTCATACCCTCTGTCTAAACAGACTTCTGCCTCATCCGTCGCCCATGCCAATCTTCCTGCCCAAACTCCCTCGCTACCATTAAATTCAGTGTCAGCGAGATCCTCCAAGGATGGAAGAAGGCAAAGCGAATCGCTAGGAGAGGGACCTCTCAAAATCCAGTCCTCACCGACCGACACGACCGTACCTGTCGCAAACACCATCTTGCCAACATCGAATGTGAGCGAGTACGGATCAGCCTCCCAGCTGATGCTCGAAGGGATGCCTTGACTCAGTACCTCCACTTCGCTAGCCTGAACTAAGAGCCTCCATCTGTAGGACCGTTCATCAAATTGAAGCCATCCATTGACTCTGACGTGACTACCAGCTTCTACCCATTCAATCACACGCCCCTCAATTTGGACATACAGTAAGTGATCAGCCCCCCCATATACATGGTTGTCCATCAGGTAGAGGGAGTGATAGGTCACATCAGGAGCAAGTGCCTCACTGATCCACCCGTCAATCTGTAACGATTGGTTGGAGAAAGACGAGGGGTCCCTCCCTACTTCTACGAGCTTGGTCTCCGTGAAATCAACAAAACCACTCTGAGCAATTATTGCCCCATACCCATTCGATTGCAGCCAAATCCTGCCGTTCCACTCAGAAACCTCGCCTTCAACAGTAACAATCGTTCCTATTGGAGGAATATCGTTGTTCCAGTCCACGTTCCACCTAACTTTGGCAACTGAATGGCCGTTAATCTCTTGAACCTGAAGGTCTATTCTGTCCGCGCCCTCTCCATATGGATCCCGAACGTATCCAGTCAGAACTCCCTCAATCTTAACAGTCTCTCTCGGGAAGTTTCGGATTTCATCAATTTCAATCATATCTGGCTCCCTGACTACGGCATAGAAATTCATCGCCGAGACAAGGAGTAGAGAAGTGAAGAACATCACCCACAGCTTAGTCATGACCAATGTGGAGGGGGTCTAACGCTTCATGGTTGCCATTGTGACATTTCCGGTCATTCTTCGGCAAGGTTCTTGACTCGGTGGCTGGCCAGACCGCATAGGACCCGTAGCTCAGTTGGTTAGAGCGCTCGGCTCATAACCGAGTGGTCATCGGT
>CAXHBZ010000219.1:0-2016 GCA_964015215.1 uncultured Candidatus Poseidoniales archaeon
GAAGATATGGCTAGCTTAGCTCCAGGTTTCCCTGGTACACTCCCTTTGGCCTCTATAACTGAAGCTAGAGCAACCCTCTCCCCACTGCCCAGCCTCTTGGTAACCCAGGATAAGACAGCGAGTGACATGGCGCCCCGAAAGTGAAGACACACTTTGGATTTCCCCTCTGCGAGCCTCGGATTTTCCATTTCTTAGTGATTCCTGTGTAAAATGCTCACTCAAGACATTGGCGATTTTACGTGCTATACCTTGATATCCGAGCGGTCATCCGATGACACGTGTTGTCAAGCATTACTCTTGGCGAGACTTTCGATATAATCGTAATTTCGATGCGTGATGCATTTCTGGCAGTAACAGTTTTCGTTGCGGCCATGGTTCTTCTTTTCAGCTGGTTGCAATATATCTCAGCTGGAAAATTCGTACTTTGGATTAGGGAGAATAGTAGGATACAACCACTGATTGGAGCGTTTATGGGACTTACCCCTGGTTGCGGAGGGGCAATTATAGTCATGCCAATGTACACAAAAGGTTACGTCACATACGGTACTGTTGTTGCCACACTTATAGCCACACTTGGCGACGCGGCTTTTGTCCTGATTGGTGCTGTCTTCCAAGATATCTCATTTCTCGCACCTGTTATCGCTGTCCATCTAATTTCATTTGTCGTTGCGGTAATTTGGGGATTCGCAGTTGATAGGTTTCATGTCACCCCCTCGTCTCCATTGGGAATGCTTAGAAAAAACCCCGATTACATCCCATCTAGGGTAGAGCGGATAACGGACCTCAATGAAGACAGCGAAATTATTTCTGATATGCCTAGAGAGTCTGAAGATGGACTAGGCTACAAAATTCTCCACCAAGGGTACAGGATATGGTGGATCGTGACCATAATCGGATTTTCGCTCGCGATAATGCTACTAATTTGGTACGCGAAGGATCCGGAATATTCTCCAGCCCTAGTTTGGGATCCACTTACCCGGGACGGCTTGATAACGTGGGTAGGCTTTGTCGGCACCCTCCTTTCAATAATTCTTTACATTTCCTCGAGGAATTTCATACGCGACGACACTGAGGCGACCATAGGGGATAAATTGAATTCATTCGATGAGACTCTAGTCCATGCCGCATCTGAGACCGCATTTGTGACTTTTTGGGTTGTTCTGGCCTATCTCATCTTCGAATTTGGCATGATTTTCTCGGGAATTTCAGAAGCCAGCCTATCTCAGAAGGGCGCGGGAGCTGAAGCTGTCGCGATAGCCGCTTTGATAGGACTAGTCCCTGGTTGTGGGCCCCAGATAATTGCAATCTCTGCGTATGTGGAGGGGATAGTCTCCTTCCCAGCATTAGTGGCCAACGCAATTTCGCAGGATGGAGATGCTCTATTCCCTCTATTAGTAAGGCACAAAACGGCTTCAATTTGGGCGACTATCCACACAACATTACCTGCTCTAATCGTAGGTTTCTTGTTTATGTTGATTCTTGACGAATATCAGTTCCTTACAGAAATTTTACAACCCTGAGAAACTCATCAACATCGTTAATTGTGTCTATATTTAGATGGAGATACCTGTCATTTACCGGCATTCTCAGAGGTTCGACGACTCTATTCAAAGGGACATCCGATGAGGCCTCAAGGATTGCATTGCAATCCTCTATTGATAACATGAGGGGATGTCCTCCTCTACCCTCAAATGTGGGGCATGTAGTAGATAACTCACTCATCAGAAGCTCAACAGTAGTCTTTGAGAAACCGGGTCTATCCACAGGAACAATGAGTACTCTTGATTCTCCCCCCTTTTTCATCTTGAGGAATTTCAAACCCTCTTTGACTGACCCTGTTCTTCCTGCCTCGGGAGAGTCATTCACGATAATATCAAGATCTCTAACAGAATCTTTGACTCTATCATAAAGCTCACTCCTGGTTACAATAACTGGGTTTAGGCCTAATCCTACCAATCTTTTTGTAATCCATGAGATCAGGGTCTCTCCATCTATTTCCTGTCTCTTATACACATC
>CAXHBZ010000220.1:0-1988 GCA_964015215.1 uncultured Candidatus Poseidoniales archaeon
CGCCTTGGAACTGCCTAGCGCGCTATCTGCAGGGCCGCAGGAGGATCAGATTCCAGTTATTATACAGTTTATCACTCCTGCTGGCGACGACCTTTCACGTACGGTTTGGCTGGACGTGACTGTCAAGGAATCTGCGTGGCTAGATCTATCTGTGTCTGATCCCGTGGTTGAAGACGTCTCACCGGGAAACCCAGCGACATTTGATGTGACATTGCAAAACATAGGAAACTCTCAAACTGATGTATCGCTTGAGGTGATCGGAGAGGAAGGCTGGAATCTCCAGGTAGATCCCTCGGATACAGGACCTTTGGGACCAGGCGAGTCAATAGTCATCGAAGTTGTCGCAGACCCCAGAAATAACGCTGAATATGGAATTGTTGATGTCGATCTCTTCGCAAATTCCAGTGAGGATGGTGTGGAGTCCTCCACTGATGGTTATCTACAATTGAAGGTCAGTAAAGCTCGAGAATCAACAGATGGGATGATTCCACCATGGGCCATGGGAGCTATCTTCCTGATTGTCGTATCAGCACTCATATTTTTAGGAGTAAGAATGAGGAGGGCCTCATCATTGGCAATTCGTCCTGAAGAGGAATTAATACCCCCAGGGTCAGCGCTGCTCTCGGGGACACAAACAGAAAGAAGAGCTGCGGCACTGGAAACCAGTGCCTCAGGGGAGGTTCTGACTGGAACCGTTTCAGAGGCTGAGATGAGAGAGGCAATTTCATCCTCAGCGCTCCCCTCATTAGAAATTCCATCTGCCCCAGAAGGAGCCCCCCCTCTGCCACTAAGTGGATTGCCAGAAGGTTGGACAATGGAGCAATGGAGCGCCTATGGCCACCTATGGTGGGAACAGAATCGTCCGTGACGATTATGAGTACTAGCTGTCTGGGAAACCCATGTCTTCTGTTTCTAGGGCGCCATCATCTATAGTGCTATTCGGCCCACCAGGAGCGGGGAAGGGCACTCAGGCCGGGAACATCAGTCGAGTAACGGGGAAGCCACAAGTGTCAACTGGCGATATGCTCAGAGCGGCTGTCAAAGAAGGGTCCCAGCTAGGTGCAGAAGCAAAAGAGTACATGGAAGCAGGCCTACTAGTGCCCGATGAGATAATTATCGGATTAATCTCCGAGAGAATGATGCACGATGATGCTACCGAAGGAGTGCTTTTCGACGGGTTTCCAAGGACAATAGCTCAAGCAGAGGAACTTTCTAAGATTACCAACGTCTCACTTGTTATAATGATTCAAGTCCCAGATGAGGACATAATCGATAGAATAGTTGGAAGGAGGATGGATCCACGAACTGGTGATATCTACCATGTGAAGTTTAATCCAGCTCCATCAGATATCACGCCCAGGTTGGTACAGAGAAAGGATGACACTGAAGAAACGGTTAGGAGCAGACTGGACGCCTATCACGACCAAACAAAGCCACTTTCTAGCTGGTACAACGAAGTTTCGAAAGATTCAGACTTGAGAGTTATTTCTGTCGACGGAAGAGGTAGTATAGATGCAGTATCGAAACTAATAGAAAATGAGATAGGGAGCTAAACTAATGTCGCGTAAAGGAACCAAGAGATCACGTGCTAAGAAGGCTAATGCAATCGAAGCAATTCAAACCCTGGAATCAACAATTCTTCAAAATGGCGATACTACTGTATCCAACTCAGCTGCAGATCTAATCCTCAAGATTGGAAAGAAACATGGCATAAGGAGAAATCGATATGTCGGCTTCGGGATATGCAGAAAATGTAAGAAATCTCTAATTCCCGGAAGAAACTCCAGACTTAGGATACGCTCTAAATCTCTTAAATTGAGTTGTTTAGAATGTAAATCAGTAAGGACGCTAGGGCCTTCATTTAGGAGGGCATAAGATGACTGAAATTCCAACAAGGATAATCAAGGTATCAAAGGACCCAAAACTCCCAATTACGGTAAGGCTGTCTCTTATACACATCTCCGAGCCCACGAGACGCTACAACATCT
>CAXHBZ010000221.1:0-1976 GCA_964015215.1 uncultured Candidatus Poseidoniales archaeon
CTCTTAGGGAAATGTACTACATTTCTGAAGGATGGGGGCATGGAAAATTCTCTAGTCAGAACGAGAGCAATGGAGTATCTGAGGACTTGGAGATAGTGACGAAGTGTCTGAGAGAAGACTTCGGTCTGAGGCCTGAGGAGGACGGTGCGAGAATCATCGGTAACGTCACCTTTGAGGAGAGGAATCGTAGAGGAGACTGGATGAGGATTAACTGTAGAGACGACGTAGGTGATTCTGGATACGGGGTTCCGTATAACGTAGAGTCAGAGAAGCTTAGGATGGTGGAAGAGGATATCGACTTCGTGATGGCAATAGAGACTGGTGGAATGTTCGACAGGCTAGTAGAGAATGGTTTCGATGAGGAGGCGAGGTGCGCTCTGGTCCATCTAAAGGGTCAACCGGCAAGATCCACTAGGAGGATTATGAGAAGAATGAGCGATGAATGGAACAAGCCGATATTGGTCTTCGCAGACTGTGATCCCTGGTCATTCAGGATCTATGCTAGCATAGCCTATGGAGCAATCAAAACTGCTCATATCTCAGAATACTTGGCCACAAAGGAGGCAACATATCTAGGAATAACAGCCGATGATATACTAGCCTACGACCTTCCAAGTGACGATTTGACAAAACAGGACTTGAATGCACTGGAGGCGGAATTGAGTGACCCAAGATTCGCAACTGGATGGTGGCAAGAGCAGATCCAACTAATGCAAGAAATAGGGAAAAAAGCGGAGCAGCAGTCTCTGGCAAAGTACGGTCTAGACTTCGTTACTGATACTTATCTTCCTGAGAAGCTTGCCACAATGGGCATAACTTACTGAAAAAAGCCTGATAGATGAGTGCCCGGAGGGAGGATTGTGACCGATAGGAAGAGGGCTTGGGCCAGAATCACCACCGCTTCCTCCGCGGTCCTATTACTGATGGCCGTGATTTCTTTGTGGCAGGTATTCGATGACTACAACGAGTTGTACAATCCGGAGAGCAACTCTCTAGTGAAACTGGAACCGGGTGATTCGATTACGTTCGAGATAGAGAGCTCTATCTTAGTCTCTGCACTCAGGGTGTCCGATGGCGGCTCGCCCGATGCAGATCTGATATTGACAGACAGTCAGGGTAACGAATTGCCTGGTAGAGGGGCTAGAGCGCTAGAGTTCGATCGTTATGATGAGCGTAATGGGACTTCATTTTCTGTTGTAAGAGTCTTCGAGAATATCGGAGGAGAGTACACATTGGAGAATCTTGGTACCACCACACTGTGGCTTGTTGACGATGAGGACTCTGCGAACAAATTAAGCGGAATCGTTTGGACTTACTTATTCTACATAGGCTGTTGCCTAGGTTCCCCAATTGGCCTGGTTGGATTTGTACTAGCAATCATGGTATGGACTGACAAAAAGAAGATGCCGGACCAATTCGTAATAATTGACGACGGTCGTGTCATAATAGGAAACGCCCAAAGTGATATGGAGGGCAATCAGACGCCTCCAGAGGCGCCTAATCCGTTCTTAGATACCAATCAACAACCCCCGTCTACTATCTCTACTGATGCTTCAAACGAGAAGGATGGCGAGTCATGGAAGTCGTGGGACGAGGGATGAACTGAACCGCATATGGTCACGATAAATCCTAGATTGGGTTTTTAGAGGACGTTGACTACCCAACCTCGAGTTGGTAAGTAGTGGTGGGCTTCGATGAGTCTCTGAGTATTCTGGAGAATCCTACTAGGAGGTCTATTCTCAGACATCTCGTAAAGGAGCCTCACTACCCATTGCAACTCTCTGAGTTGCTTGATGTCAGCCAACAGGCGGTTGTAAAACACCTCAAGGTTCTGGAGGAAGCTGGATTCGTAGATTCGGAAATGAAGAAGTCGGACAGGGGCGGTCCGCCCAAGAAAGTGTACAGAGTTAATCAGTCGTTCTCGATTCGTCTGGATTTGGGGCCCGACCTTTTCAGAGCCGAGCATAGGAAGATGC
>CAXHBZ010000222.1:0-1951 GCA_964015215.1 uncultured Candidatus Poseidoniales archaeon
CTAATATTCCTCCAAAATCCTCTGGGGCAATAAGTCTGAAAACCTGTTCGTTACCGACTATTGCCTTTTCAAGGATGATATTCTCAAAAGTGGTGTTAATTATTGGTATTTCCAAGCCTGATTCCATGGATACGGCCCCCAATGCCGACACAGCTTCCTCAAATGTCTTGAAGTGCGAGTCCATATCAGCATCATACCTGGAAATCACTCCCTTTCTGAACGAGTTTCTGTGGATTTTCATGACTTCCTCTAAGTGAGGGGCATCATTCATGAATTTCTGGTGAGAAGAATAAGCATTCGTGTCAAGACCTCCCGTAATGATTAGGGATTCTTTGAGGCCCCGTTCAGTAACATCTGTCCGATTTATCTCTACCCTCGACCATTCCATGGCTACCGGATGTAACGGTATGGCATGAACCCATTGCTTTCAGATTTCAAAGAAAGCTCTTACCCTTTCTGCGGTTCTAGACGGTTTAGACGTTTGCATCTTCATCATTTTGGGCATACAATCACTGACTCTCCTCTCGAGCATTCTTTTTTCAAGCAGTACAACTATTGCCCTATCCTCCCTTTTTCTTATCGGCCTCCCTAATGCCTGTAGCACACTATTTACGGCCGGCTGGAGGCTAACGTATTTCCAAGCCCTATTCCTATCGAACTTGTGTGCGAAATATTCCATTAGGGCATCCTGCTTCGCGCTGGGTGGAGCCATAGGTAGGCCTATGCATACCAAAGCATCGAGCACGTTGTCAGAATAATCAACACCTTCCGATAGCTTGCCATTGAGCACGCCAAATATTGCAACACCTCCCATATCCTTCTGTTCGTAGAGGGTTGAGACCATTCCTTCCACCCTTCCTTTACTCATTCTCTGCTCCTCTTTGATTACCCTTTTACTCGACCACCCCAGATTCTCAAAGTCAGAATGTACCCTGTCTAACATAGAGTAACTCGGTGCAAAAATAGCCACGTTACCCCTAGTATTCTCAATTACCGCACGTACATGTTCGCCAATTAGTGACATGCTCGTTTCCCTTTCAGTAAATTTGCTGGTCACGTCACTGGCGATAAGTACAGGCCTATTTGCAACCGGAAAATCTGAGGAATAAATTCTGCAAGATGACTTTTCGTTAGGAACTCCGAGTACCTCTGAGTACATCTCAGGTGGAAATAGTGTACCAGACATCAACACTCCACCTCTGCATCTCTCGAATATTTCTTCACCCACCAAGCTGGGGTCAAGAAGATGGCTCGTAAGTCTGGGCTGTTCCAGGCTATGGTCGAACACCAATGCCAACGCCGGGCTCTTTCGGTACCGAATACATATTTCCAGAATCTCTGCAATTCTCGTGCAGTCGTTCTGCTCATCATCCTCAGCATCCTCCTCTTCATCGATAACCACTGAAAATAGGTTATCTACCATGTCACTAATTCTACCAGTTGCATCTTCTTGACTATCGTCCAGAACTCCTTGAATTGATTTTGAAACCACGTCAAGGAAGTCAGAGGTCGAAACCCTCATATCGTCGCCTCGGCTATTTTCATTCTCAGACTTCAGCCTCCCAAACCATTCCATCATAGGTCCTTGCAAAGCAACAATTTGCTTTTCTAGGCCCCTGGCACGCAAGAGTTCTCGAGATTCGTCAATATCCAAAGACTCGTCCCTTCTTTGCAGATTTCCCTTGTATTCCTCGATATTGTCCAGAGCTCTTCTGAAAACCTGATCCGTGATTCTTCTTTCAAGGCCATTCCTAATTCGATCTGGAAGATTGTGCGCCTCATCGACTATCAATATGGAATTTTCCAGTTCGATTCCCATTGCAGGAAGAGAGGCTTCGCGAACATTTTCCACGAATACGTGGTTATAGTCACAAACTAGTATGTCTGCATGACCGGCTGCAGATCTCTGTCTCTTATACACATCTCCGAGCCCACGAGACGCTACAACATC
>CAXHBZ010000223.1:0-1935 GCA_964015215.1 uncultured Candidatus Poseidoniales archaeon
CCCATGGCCAAAGGACAAGTTCCGAGAATGAGTGCCAACTAAGTGTTGCCTTGAAGTCCGAATAACCGTCATTATCATCGTCGTTCATCTCAGTCATATCCTGTATCAGCTTGGTCTCTGGCTCGCTGTTCCCTCCCAACCAGTCCTCGTCAATCAGCCCGTCAGCATCATCATCATTTCCGTCGACGTGGTCCTCATTGAGACGATTGTCACCATCTTGGTCAACGGTATCGACAGGCCCGTTGTAAACATCATTGTTGGCTCCTGCATCACCTGCGTAACACATTCCTGGAAAGAGTGGGCCTGTTGCTCCCAGTGGGGCGCCCCACTCATACTGAAAGTTACGATTCAAATCTACGCCATCGCAACTTGGATCTGGCTCTTCGTCAACATCTGGAATTGGGGTGACGCCAGTTACGGTGTTGTCCCTCAAGTTCTTTCTCCAACCCGAGGTAGGACAATTCTCCCATGCTGTGGGGCCGCAGTATACTTCTCTGTCGTACCGGTTACCATCCACATTTAGCATTGGGATTAGGTACATTTCCCTGGTATTCACCATGTCGGTGATGAACTGCTCCGAGAAGTCCTCGTCTACCCCTAGATCGCCGGGTCCACATGGATTTCCATCCCCGTTACTGTCCTGATAAGACGAATTTAGGCTTAAGCAGTCGCCATCGTTATCGATTCCATCCCATCCATCTTCATCTGTCAATCCGTCACCGTCATTATCGACTCCGGCCATACCATAGTAGTACGCTATTGTCTCCAAAAAGAGCATTGGGACCTCATAAGACATCCATTCCCTAGCGTGGAAATTCCCTGCTAGCATGATATCTGGCCTATCATCGTAGTTGCCACAATCCCCGACAAATGCATTGCATTCCCCCCCATATACGTCTGCAGTGATTTTCATCCAAGGGCTGTCGTGGTTGTAGTGCCATCCTTGGTAGGTTCCACGGTTTGTCTCCTCACCCCGAGCATTCATTCCCCCGTTCATCCCATCATGGAACGACATGATATCGGAGTTTTGGTCGGCAAGGTTTTGCATCCTCTGCTTCATGGTAAAGTAGTCGTGATACTCTCTGAACTGGACCCTGCTGTCACCACCCCATGGGAAAATCTGGAATGTGTACTCATCAGACCATATGTCTTGGGGGGATAGCCCTGGTTCGGATTCTTGTGCTGTTGCAGGAGCGATTACAGATGCAGGAGCTAGAACTGAGAGAAGCAGAGGCAAGAGCATGGCTAGAACAGTTGTACCCTGATTTTTTGCAGGCCTCGATGACAGTCTCTGAGTTGCCATATAACGACTCGGAAAGGAGGGCACGTATTGAATCCCTCGTTAATCGGTCCTTAGGACCGAGCTGGGTTTATGTGTAGACGCCTGTCGCCCAAATCATGGAACAGCTGGACGAGTTCATGGCAGGAGGGTCAATTTTAGGGGGTTTCTCAATTGGGACCATCGTGGTTTTGTTAGGAGTTTTGGCGATAAGCGCTGCTGCGGGTATCTCTTCAAGAAGGGTTCTTTTTCCGAGATTGATGAATCTGATATCGAAGACAGACAGGATTGATGGCAAGTCTCTTCTGGCACCGGCATCATTAGGTTGGATGGTTGGATTCTTGGTCTTCACGCTGTCAATTGACTGGTTGACCGCCTACGCTGAACCGACATGGGATTCTGGGATCGTGCGGACTTTGAATTCCTATTCCTATGCTGGATTCGTTCTTCTCATGCTAGTTGCCGCGTACAGGTTGGTGGACTACCTTGACGCGTTTATTGTGGTTGAAGGCGAGAATCTTGCGGCTAGGAGATCGCTGGCCAGTGTTGCAGAATCAGTTGGCAGGGTTACTGTTGTAGTCTGTGGGGTTTTCATAATGGCTGGGCTCGCTGGGGTAAACCTCAGTGGCCTCATTGCGGGACTTGGGATTACCGGA
>CAXHBZ010000224.1:0-1881 GCA_964015215.1 uncultured Candidatus Poseidoniales archaeon
GAGACAGTACTGAAGTAGAGGCAATGCCTTGGCCTGATCCTGAATCAGTCACAAAAGGGGTTACTGAGATAAGTGATGCAAGGACTCACATGGAACAATTAGAGATTCTAGAGAATGGATCGAAAAGACCTGCTTCTCCAATACTTACTCCAATGGAATTCAGTGACGCGTCAAATGCATGGACATTCAGTAAAGCAATACAGAGCGCCATGGTGGATATCGCAGAAAAATCTGATGGTCTCTCAATATTCATGGGGGAGGACATGGAGGTTGCTGGGGCATTCGGACTTAATCTGGCTCTCAAAGCAAAAGGGCACAACGATAAGTTACTCGACATGCCTCTCTCGGAATCCATCATCATCAACAGCGCCACAGGTGCGGCGTTGGGGGGATTACGCCCGATAGCAGAAATACAGTTTGGGGGATTCGCCGCATTAGCAATGAATGCTTTAGTGAATAATGCAGCACAACTCCGGTGGAGATGGGGGGCTGATGTACCAATTACAATTAGGATACCTCTCGGCGGGAAAACAAGGAGTGGCCCATTCCATGCGAATATGATTGAATCTTGGTTACTAAACGATCCGGGACTCTTGATTGGCTTCCCATCGAATCCCCAAGATGCCTATGACCTTCTGTTGGAAGGATTTGCTACCAATGACCCATTTATACTCCTTGAGCACATAGGCCTTTACGGATTAAGGGGCGGTATGACAGGGTGGGGAGACCGTATAAGCCAATCAGTGGACACATCGATTGCTGAAAGGCGGATAAAAACGGGCTCAACGTCGATAGGTAAAGCACGTGTAACTCGCTCTGGAAGGGACCTAACAATAGTGACTTGGGGCGCGATGGTGCATGTTGCGATGAGTGCTTCGAAGATGGTTGCTAAAGAGGGCATAGAAGTAGAAGTAATTGATCTTAGAACTCTTCACCCTCTTGACTCGGCCACGTGTATTGATTCGGTTAATCGAACTGGCCGAATGATCATCCTCCAAGAGGCTCAGTGGACTGGTGGTTTTGGGCACACAGTTTGCTCTTCCATACTTGAAGGCTCTTTTTGGTCCCTGGAGGGTCCTCCAGTGGTCATCGGAGCTCTGGATACCCCTGTACCATTTTCACCTCCCCTCGAGGATTACACACTTCCAGATTCCAACTTAGTTGCGAAGCATATTCGAAGAATGGTTTGAATTGCCAAGTCAAGATTCATCCGTTTCATATATGCCCATGATCTTCTTGGAGGGAGCATGATAGGAGGACTTCCCGACGGGGCCCTCCTTTGTATTGGCCTCGTGATCTTGGTATTTGGAGGGGAATCCGTAGTCCAAGGATCTATGAAAATAGCGGATCATTTTGGTTTACCTTCGTTCCTGGTGGGTTTCACATTAGTTGCGATCGGAACGAGTCTTCCTGAACTCGGGGTCGTTTTGAATGCGCTTAGTCGAGGTACAGAAGAGTCTGTTGATTTAGCCGTTGGAGGAGTTATCGGATCGAATATCGCTAACGTGATGCTCGTTTTATCCATAGCAATCATCCTTGGAGCGACATCCAAATCTGACAAAAATCTTCGAGAAGACTCAATGATGCTACTAGTTGCGACCGGAGTAATCCTTGGATCGGCTCTGCTGGGTGAGTTCACTGTGTGGCTAGGAGTGATGTCGTTATTTTCGATGTGTGCCTATTTTGCATACATCTTGAAGACAAGGGAAGAGGGTTCTGTCGATGAGGCAGAGTCGTGGATTCCCGGTGGCGTAGGCTATGCTTTTGTTGCATTTATCGGTGGCCTGGTTTTAGTGAAATATGGGTCTGACTTCCTGCTGGAAGGAGGAGAGGGCGTCGCCTTGTCATTGGGTGTTCCTGAGACTGTAATCGGGCTCACCC
>CAXHBZ010000225.1:0-1873 GCA_964015215.1 uncultured Candidatus Poseidoniales archaeon
ATGTTGTAGCGTCTCGTGGGCTCGGAGATGTGTATAAGAGACAGCTACAGCATTGAGAGATCCCTCATACATGATGATCTTCGTAGGTTTTTTCTCCTGTGGATACCAGCTTGCATTTATCACAGCTCACTTCCCGGCTCTAATAACCGAAATGAGTGCTCCAATCGATCCCGCTGGTTGGTGTGGGGATTTGGGAATAGAGACAACAGCTGCCTTGGGTGGCTTTGCCATTTCTGTGATTGGGGCGGCGAACATAGTTGGTACGTTGGCCGCGGGATGGGCAGGCAAGAGATACGGGAAGAAATGGCTCTTATCGGGGATATATGCAGGTAGATCGATTGCCGCGGCATGGTTTATCTTGACGCCTATCACAGCAAACTCAGTTCTCATTTTCTCATTTTCCATGGGTTTTCTATGGCTAGCTACTGTTCCTTTGACAAGTGGGTTAGTGGCTCATATCTATGGAGTTAGATACATGGCAACATTGTACGGTATTGTGTTCTTCTCCCATCAGATGGGGAGCTTCGTGGGAGTCTATCTCGGAGGGGTGTTGTACGATATGTATGGAAGTTATACCATCGTATGGTGGATTGGCATAGCGGTGGGAGTTTTCTCATCTTTGATTCATCTTCCTGTAAGAGAGGAGCCACTAAAGAGATCCAACACTATCTAGAATTGGCAACGCTTAGGTGTATAATCATACAGCCAAGCATGTGAGTGTGTTCAAGGCGTACGACATCAGGGGCATCTATGGGGAGGAGTTGACTCCTGAATTTGCCAATAGGTTAGGCAGAGCAGTGGTTTGTCATTTCGATGCCAATTCTATTGCTGTAGGGAGGGACATACGGGATTCCGGGCCACTGCTGCATAGGTCATTCTTGGACGGTATAATCAGTTCTGGATGTGATGTGATGGACTTAGGAATCACAACCACTGGGGCCCTGTACAGGGCATCCATGGATCTTGAAGTAGATGTCTCGATAATGATTACTGCAAGTCACAATCCGCCCGAGTATAATGGTTTCAAGATCTGTAAAGGCACTCTTCCAGTAGCTGGAGAGGAAATCCAGGAACTGCGGAAAACCATGGAGTCTGGAGAATTCAGGGAGGGAAAGGGGAGGCTGATCCCTACAGGTGACTTCCAAGATTTGTATCTGGATGTAATCATGTCGAATGTGGGAACGCTCAAGAGGCCAGTGAAAGTTGCTCTTGATTGTGGAAATGCAGTCCCTGGTCCTCTGGCTGTAAAGGCATTACAAAAGGTAGGAGCTGAAGTTGTCCCTGTTCACTGTACATGGGACAGTTCATTCCCCAATCACCCTCCTGATCCAACAAGGAAGGAGAATATGTCGGACTTGTCTGCTGCAGTGATTGAAAATGCCTGCGAATTTGGGATAGGGATGGATGGAGACGGAGATAGGATTGGCGTCGTTGATGAAGAGGGGCGTTTCATCCATCCTGACAGGCTAATGTCTTTGTTTGTTGAGGATCTTCTGTCCTCCATTAATGAGAATTCTGGGGATGAAGCTAGGAAGATCTTCTATGACGTAAAGTGTTCAATGGCACTAGAGGAGATAATTGAGGAATTAGGAGGAATACCCGTAATGGTTAGGACAGGTCACTCGTTCATGAAGAAGCTACTGAGGGAGAATCCGAAGTCCCCTATGGCAGGAGAGATGTCAGGGCATTTCTTCCTCAATGACAGATGGCCCGGATTTGACGACTCGATTTACAATGCTTGCAGACTTCTGGAGATTGTAGGGAGGGATTCTTCATCAAGTAGAGGTGGATTGAAATTCTCTGAACGATTTCGTCAATTACCATATTACCCTTCGACCGACGAAGCGAAAATACCTCTTCTGGGGGATAGAGA
>CAXHBZ010000226.1:0-1857 GCA_964015215.1 uncultured Candidatus Poseidoniales archaeon
GAAGAATGCCCTCCTGATTCGTCTACACGACTTACCCCCTGTACGGAGGAGGAGATTACGAAGTATCTCATAGTAGGAGGGCCAGATAATGGTGGTTTGATGGCATTCAGGTTGGAACCAGGGGAATACAGATTCGTAACGGGGGGATACGAGGGCTCTGGACTTTCCATGCAAGACGTAGACATGGATGCGAGTGTCCACTTAGACAATTACGTCGAGATAGTTCTCGCCGCGACCTCTGCCCTTCTATTATTAGGAGCTGGAGAGATGGCTTTTCCCGTTCGAAACCTAATCAATCGCTTTAGTCGCTAAGTGTGGGCTATACTCAGTATCGTTGAATAACCCCTTCTGATTGGGGGAAGCATGCGCGTGACGAAGTGTCCAAATTGCGGGTCAGAGGTAGATGTATCCGGGATTTCCGCCTCATATGGGGGTCACGACTTCTATTGCGTAATCTGCGGCCACTCATGGCACGTTTAGATCGAAGTCGTCTCTTACTTCATCCTCTCTGGGCCAGTTATCGGGAAGTTTCAGTGGGTCTTCCACCCTGTCTGCATCGATAATCTCAATCAGATCAGAACGCAGTTCCTCCAGCCCATGCCCTGTTACCGAACTAATCCTATGGTCATCTGAAGAGTTTTCTTCTTCGGTTAAATCGGACTTGGATGATACTAGTAGGACCCGCCTATCAGAGAGGAGGTCTCTCACCTCCATCAGGAGCCTCTCCTGCTCTGAAATAGGGGTTGTAGATTCGGAAGATCTGTCTATCAGGAATAGGAGTACATCACCTAGATGCTCAAGTGCGGCAATGGCCTGCATCTCGATTTGGTTCCTCTCATCCATTGGCCTGTCAAGAAGGCCCGGAGTATCCACCATCTGGTATACCCTCCTTCGATGCGTGAAGTGGCCGACGTGCAATTGCTTGGTAGTGAATGGGTAAGACGCAACTTGTGGCTCTCCGCTAGACAGTGCCCCTATAAGAGCAGATTTTCCTACATTGGGAGAGCCAGCTACCACGATACAGGGTTCGCTTGAATCGATTGAGGGTAGTTTTCTCAGGATATTCCTCGCATCTCCTAGCCAAATGATTTGGGGCGAAATCTGATCAATTACTGAAGAAAGTCTCCCGTATGCGTGTCTCCTTGCCTTGTGAAAACCATCGATGTCCCTCAGTCTCAAGATCTTTGCCTGAGCCTCTCCAGAAATTCTCTGAGACCTCTCTGCGGCCCATTGTAGAGAAGCCAGATTTCTCTTGTAGTCATCACATCCTACTGCTGCGTCTACGAGAGATCGGTCGAATTCTGTCAGTGCATTCAGGCTAGGCCACCTATCAACGTATGAGTTCAGAGTCTTAGTCGCCACGTCGCATGCAGACTGGACCATCCGATTCATCTGCTTCCTAACTCTGTGGTATTTATCTGGATCCTCTACCAAATCCGCTTGACTGCTCGCCCTTCCGAATGCCTTGTCAAGAATTTCTTGAGGATAGAGCACGGTTGGAATTGATCTCCATTCAACTGATGCCATAGCACTGCCTCCGTCGACTCCGCCACGGTATTGCACTTCAATCATTAGCAAAGTTGGGGAAAATAGGAAAATGTTCCGACCCGCTTGTTTTTCTATGACCTCCGCAACGTAGGCATATGTCGGATGCAACGCGAGGAGGTGCCAACGGTACCCTGCCAAAGTGGGCCAAGAGTTTCTTCGAGGAATATGGTTCACCGGATCTCGGTGAGTTGGGCGATGTTTTTCATGGGCCTCTTCTAGACAGGAAGTACGGCCTAAGGAAAGATGACTTAGTAGAGATTCTTCTTGACACTAGGATGCTTCCAGAAGGAAGGGATCCCTGGATAAAGG
>CAXHBZ010000227.1:0-1848 GCA_964015215.1 uncultured Candidatus Poseidoniales archaeon
TCGTAATGGGGATTCTGAATATCTATGTGATGACGAAATTGGTAGAGGATTCTGATAAGACAAAAACCGCAATGGAGAGTTTTCAGCAAAATCTGTTCAGATGTTCAATGCTTACAGGTTGGGTTCTACTTGGAAGTCTGTTGGTCATGCAGAGTCAGTGACAGAGGTGGTATGTTGTTCAAAATACACGCAGAATACGGTACTGCAGGAGATCAACAACAAGCTATCGACCAATTGGTTGATCAACTCGAAGAAGGTCAAGAACGTTGTATTCTTCTTGGAGTCACTGGATCGGGAAAGACCTTCGCTATGGCGAATATAATACAGCGGCTGCAGATGCCTACTCTGATACTATCGCACAACAAAACACTTGCTCGTCAACTTTGGCAAGAAATGAGTGAGCTTTTCCAGACCAATGCTGTTGAGTACTTTGTCAGCTACTATGATTACTATCAACCTGAGGCGTACCTCCCAAATCGTGATCTATATATAGACAAAGAGTTGCAAATGAATGAGAGGATTGAGCAAGAACGATTCTCAACCGTGGCGTCACTAGTCTCAAGGCCTGACGTCATAGCCATTGGCACCGTATCTACTATTTACGGTCTGAACCCTCCGGAAGTATTCCAACAGAGTCACGTTCAACTTCATGTGGGACAGGAAATCGAGCCGCAGGATGCTGTTAGAGAACTGATAGCACTACAATACAGAAGAACAACTGGAGATCTTGTCCGGGGAGACATAAGGCTCAGGGGCGAAGTGCTCGATATATGGATGCCAAGTAGGGATGATCCAATCCGCATAAGATTCGGATGGAAGGGCATTGAGAGGATTCAGGTTTGTGAGGCGGTTAGTTGGGAGCCTCTTGACGAAATAGAAGAGGCCTGGATTCATCCGAGAGAGTTCTACATGACGGATGAAGAAAGATTCTCCACTGCACTAGAAAACATAGAGTCTGAGCTTGATAAAAGATCTGCTTGGTTTGAATCCAAGGGTAAGGATCTGGAAGCACATAGAATTGAACAGCGAACGAAATTCGATCTGGAAATGCTGCAAGAACTTGGTTCGTGCAAAGGGGTGGAAAACTACTCCCGACATTTCGATGGGAGGGAAATAGGGGAGCGCCCATACTGCCTCCTTGATTTTTTCGCCACTAACGCTGAAAGTTTCCATGGAGGTGCAGATCGATATCTTGTAATCATGGATGAAAGTCACGTCACCCTCCCCCAAGTGGGAGGCATGTACGCAGGAGACTTAGCCCGAAAAAAAAATCTAGTGGATCATGGATTTCGTCTACCATGCGCATACGACAACAGACCACTTAGAATTGATGAATTTCAGAAGTTGATTCCTAAGATGCTCTATGTCAGCGCTACGCCCGGGGAGCGTGAGTTCAGACACCTAGCAGAGGTAACAGAACAAGAAGTACCGAGAGGGTTACTCCATGCGCCCTCGGGCGGTGGGGCTGGCAAGGCCGACATTGCAAAAAGAGAGGGTGATGGTTCCTTGGAGAATATCGTCAACTCCATACAGGGCGTCGTCAGTATGGAGATTAGGCCGACTGGACTTCTAGATCCAAAAATTGAGGTAAGGTCGACGAGTGGCCAAGTCCAAGATCTTCTGAGTGAGATAAACAACAGAGTCGCGAAGAACGAGAGGGTTTTGGTCACGGTCCTTACCATCAAATTCGCAGAAGAGGTGTCCGAATATTTACAGGGAATGGGCATAAAAGCCCACTATCTTCATTCGGAAATAGACACGTTGGAGCGTTCTGAAATCATCAAGGCTCTGAGAATTGGCCATATTGATGTCATCGTAGGCATAAATCTGTTGAGAGAGGGTCTCGAT
>CAXHBZ010000228.1:0-1807 GCA_964015215.1 uncultured Candidatus Poseidoniales archaeon
GTCCTGTCGTGGCAGTGAACGGGCCGTCTTGGCTGGTCATCTTTCCTGCCGTCTTCTTTCCTACAACTCCTCCGACTATCCCTCCTACCGGGCCTCCGACTGCTACACCGGCGGCTGCGCCAACCGCACCGCCCGCATTTGTGAACATGGACTTCCCATAGGAGTTGTAAAGTGCCTCTATTGCCTCATCAGGAGCCTCTACGAGCTCCCTGAGCATCTCAAGGCGATGGGTGAATGCGGAGCCTTCCTGCTCCTCTTCAGGAGACTCGGTGCCCATCAGAGCATCCCCTTGTCCAGAACGTCCCTGTCTCCGTGATAGTACTCGACGTCGTCCTCATCGAACTCCTTGTCACCGATTGAGCCAGCAGAGGGGGTAAGTGTTACTACTGCACCCCCGGAGCCGTGTAGCGCCTCGTAGGCCAGAACCTCCCCGTCGTAGTTGTTGTGTTGCCCCATGGTCGCTGCCATCCACCAAGCTGGCTTGTAAGCCACCACCTTCTGGACCCTTATTTGCCCATGGATCTCCCTAGAAAGCTGAGAAAGGTCCTCCAGCCTGCCATCAGCGAAGAACTCCAGTATCTTCCTGTTCCACTCGTCGTCCTTGGGACTGTGGATCCGATCCTCCGATGGATCTATGTGCTCAGTGAACATTCTGTTTGACAGGCTCGAGACCACGACTACAACTGCCTTCTTGTTTTGTTTAGAAAGGGCATCCCTTATCGATTTGCCCAGTACTATCGTCTCAGACCTGTTCGCATACATGTTGCTTGAGACGATGCAGGCAGGGATTCGGTTGTCAGGGTTGAGTAGCTTGAGGGCGACGACGGAGCCCGTGTCAATCGGGAATCCGTCGTATGCGATTGTTCGGGAATGTAGGCCCCTGGACTTCGCAGAGTCCACTAGGCATTCGGCAAAGTCCACGTCCATCCTGAACTTGTACGGCATGCTTCCGAGATAGTGGAAGTCATCGTCAACATGAACCCATTCTGGTTCGGGATGAGCCTGGATCTGGTGTCCGATTATGCTGGGCCAAGTAGTGGAGTATACGATGATTAGGTCGGCATCGCTCTGCTCTATCCTATCTCTACAGGTATCAAAGGCCTCCCTCAGTTTGGAGTACCCTTGACTGGCGTCCGGGGACAGTAGCGGTTGTGGATGAGGAGGGCAATAGATTCCGAATAGTACCTCTGGATCCTCCATGTTCAACACCTCAGAGGACAATCTCTCTAGTGACGCTGTTGGGATCCCATGCCGCGACAAGGTTACCAGTCCCTATGACGGACTGGTATCCGTATATTTCAGCTCCATAATCAGGGAATCCCATCGCCGCCATCATCCAAGTTAGCCCCCCCGCTTCCGTCTCGGCGATGGTCTGCTCAGTGAATTCCGGTAGTATGTCGATAAGCTCTCTCATCCTCCCCTCTCTCATCAGCTCGACTAACTTCATGTCCCAGACATACTGGCTGTGGTTGTATATGTGCTCCTTGCTCATATCTTCTGGCAGTGGTGACTCTGTCACGAAATGCCTGTGAGACAAGCTATGGCTGCTGATCATGACGACCTTCTTTCCACTCTCCTCTATTGCCTCTGCGCAAGCTCTGCCTAGGGCCGCCGCCTGTTCGTTCATCACTTCTGCGGAGTAGTAGTGAGCATTCCTGTTGCTGCTAATGGTGACAATCGGCTTATCCCAATCCGGATTGAGCATGTGGCAGGATGTGATGGTCCCATAGTCCACCCTGAAGTCCTGGTTCCTCATCATCTTGGTTATTATCCCGTGCTCTGACGCTTTCTCGCGCATTTTCTCGGC
>CAXHBZ010000229.1:0-1789 GCA_964015215.1 uncultured Candidatus Poseidoniales archaeon
ATGTCGTCGGCAGCGTCAGATGTGTATAAGAGACAGGAATAGATTCAGCGAATGATATCGGAGTCTCGAGTGTGGTTCAACCGGGCGGTTCAGTTAGAGACCAGGAATCGATTGACGCGGCCAATGAATACGGAATCTCAATGCTCTTCACAGGGACTAGAATGTTCCTTCACTAGGTCAAATAACGTGACTGATCTTGAAAATAATTTCTGCGTCTAGGGCAGATGCATCCTCCTCGTCGCAAGAATTAGGATGATCAAATGCGACAACAAGGTTACCAGAACCTGGCAGAGGACCCTGTACAGTAGTTCCCATTGAGTCAAGCTCAAAGAGGCCGTCTATCAGAGAAATGGGCTCACAATTCATCCAAGCCTCGTACTCCCACCAAACGAATGTGATTATGTGGACAGGGGAATCACCTGTATTGGTCATTTCAATTTCCAGCGTACCATAGCATTCATTCTCGATGTACATCTCTCCATCCGGACCTCCACATTCCTCCCCTTCTGGAGTTTCTAGGATCTCAATTTCACAGTAAAAGCTGTCGTATTGTGTCAGAGTCCCCCCTCCTTCACAGATCAACACCTCATTCCCTTCTCCCACACATCCAGGAGTAAAAAAACAGGCGCTGATCATCATTATACTCAATAAAAGTACTCTCATGTAGCCCCATTCCCATATTCTAACAAAAGTCTACCCCCTTATTTTGGGGTTAGAGCACCCGTTATCTCACTCCGTGGAGGATATGAACCTGAATGGACTGGCAAGTGTTGAGACTCCACTATGTTCGACAACACTACCTCGTGATATTGATTGCAAATCATCTAATGCCTCTGATATCGTATTCACAGGAGCGCATGGCACTCCGAGTAAAAGCCCCTCTAGCTCAGCTCTCGTTAATTCTCCAACTGCATCTTGGACTACTCTTTCAACCCGTTCCCTCTCCTCTATCCTAACACTATTTTCATTCCAGGATGAAGGCGTACTGAGCGAGAGGGCGTCCACCATCTTCTCCCACTGGCCATTAGAGCCAATGCCTATCGCGAACCAGCCATCAGACGCTTGAAAGGCTCTGTACGGAACAAGGTTGGGATGCTTGCTACCCATCCTGCCCGTTTCCATGCCCGCAAGCGCATTGTGCCCCTGATTCACAAGGGATGAAATCGCAGTATCCCACAATGAGATGTCTATTCTGGCACCTCCTCCCCCTCTTTCTCGCTTGAGCAGACATGCTATTATCGAAATGACTGAATTCATGCCCGTCATCACATCAATCCACGCTACACCAACCTTGGCCGGTGGCCCATTTTCCTCGCCTGTCACAGACATTATTCCGCTTCTTGCTTGCATAGTCAGATCGAATGCGGGCTCGTCCCTTCTGGGTCCTGTCTGACCATATCCAGATATGCTACACACAATGAGATTTGGCCCCACGGGCCCAAGAAGACGATCGAAAGTTCCCGGCTTGAAGTTCTCAATTACCACGTCTACTGTATTCATCAGCTCCCGAATCCTTTCTTTCTCATCTTTGAGGTTCGCAACCAATATGTTCTTGCCTCTGTTGCATGAAAGAAAGTAGGAGGCTACCTCTGCTCCGTCGAATCCTGGTTGGAATGGGGGTCCCCAGTTTCTGGAATCATCTCCCCAAGGTGCCTCTACCTTGATTACGTCAGCACCTAAATCCGACAGTGATTGCGCAGCGTGGGGCCCTGCTAGGATTCTAGACAAGTCCAGTACCTTGACTCCCTCCAGAGGCAACATCAACCATCCCTCATCGTGGGTACCAATT
>CAXHBZ010000230.1:0-1782 GCA_964015215.1 uncultured Candidatus Poseidoniales archaeon
TGATGGCCAATGAGAAGGTCGTCATCAGAGACGCAAGGTGCGTATATGAGAACGACGAGATTTTGGTCGAACACTCTGTGATGGACTTCCCAGATGGTACAACAGAGGCAGTTATGACCGTTCACAAGCTACAGGACGGAAAGATCATCAGAACCGAGACGGGTGCCACTTTGATTCCAAAGTAAGTGGACAGAACAAGTATTCAATACGAGAAACCGATTGAGTTAATCTGTGACCTACAGAGCATGCGGTGCCTGCTTCAGCATGGATGTGTATCCGTACATGGGGTTCGAGACCGGGCAGCAGTATGAGTGCAAGGCATGTGGAATGATATCCTCGTTGGTCGTCGAGTTCGAAACAATCGAAGCCTTGGAGGCATTCAGGAAGGCGGTCGAGTGAGAAGGTCAGAAGAGCTCTGGGATTACAGAAGAATAGTAGGTCTAATACGAAGGAGGGTAGACTCCTCCCCCTGCACTACCCGGGAGATAATCAATCACATGAGGGAGGTGCACGGCCATGACACGAAGCCTCACGAGATGGAGAGAGCTTTGATGAGGTCCGAGAGGATATACAAGAAATCCGAGATAATGGTCGACGGAAGCCCGATGTCAGTATGGGCATCTGAATGGAATCGATCAGAGGAAGAGTAGCGCAAAACCGAAGACCGTCAAGAATCGTCCACTGCACTCATTATTGTCCATATCCCCAGAATCGCTGCGACGAACCATGCAACCTCCAGTATCAAGAATGCCCACTCATCAATGAGAAACGCCCTTATCGCTAACAGGCCCGAGCCCATGGCCATCATCACAAGGTACAACCTTTCCTTGCTATGAAGAACGCCCCTGGTCTCAAGGACGAAAGCACTCAGTATCAGAATCATACCAGCATACGCCACCAGCTCGCTGTGGGCGTAATCAATCAGTATCTCCAGCATACAACCCAGCACTCCTACAGCTGACACCCATCAACATTATTCATTCACGCATCACCCACCACTCATCCTCTGGTCTGTTATGCTCCCTACCGACCGGCACATCATCGACATCCCACCACAGTGTATCGGGCCCTTCGTAGTCGGACTTTGTCGGAAAGACGTCATATTCCGGCTGGGGTTTGGGAGTGGGACCCTTCACAGGTGGGGGGATATCGAGTAGTGGCGTCTGCGGTTCTGGCGTCGGTTCCGAGTCCTTAAACGAGTCCATAAACATAGAAATGATCCAGAATGGTAGCGCCAGCACGATCAGGGGGGGAAAGAGAAAGCATAGGAACCATAACCATGCGTACTTGGAACCACTGGAAGGCTCTTTCTCCTCTCCAGAATCATCCATGACGCAATGCAATATTTCCCCGATTTTAATTTTCCCACGGCAGGTATATCCGGGCCATTAACCATCCGCTTGAATTAAATCGGGACCCCAAGTAGAGTACAGACAACCTTCCAATGATGCCCCTTCTATTCTTGTTGGGTATACGCCGTTCGACATACTTCTTTGCTGACACTGCCCTTCATTCTGAGGAGCCACGCAGGCAAACTAGAATGGCATAAAGACCCCCCAAGGGGGTAGCCCCATTCTCTTGTACATGATTGCAAATACGATGAGGCTTGACGCGACAATTAGAGATATCCAAAAGCTACCCTCCAGCGCTAACGTGCCTGCGAAGACTGCCAGAAATGCCAGGGAATAAACCAAACGCTCTGCTAGCACCTGCTCACGGCTTATCCCCTTGGTTTCATCACCCCCTACTTCAAGGTCCCACCACTCCGACTCAGGCCTGTTA
>CAXHBZ010000231.1:0-1773 GCA_964015215.1 uncultured Candidatus Poseidoniales archaeon
ATGTTCAGGAACCTCATGGCAGCATCCCTGGTCATGCTCATCGCAGGGTTCTTCGGTGAGTCTGGAGCTTGGGACCTCTTCGGAGACTCGAGCGCCGAGATCTGGTGGGTCATCGGAATGCTTGGATGGGGATACATCCTCTACGAGCTATGGAAGGGAGACGTCGGAGACGCTGCTGCAAGTGGTAGTGACAGCGTGCAGTTCGCCTTCAACTCCATGAGACTCATTGTGACTGTTGGATGGGCAATCTACCCAATAGGCTACCTAATGGGAGCTGGAACCATCGATGGCATGGGAACAGACGACATGAACATCCTCTACAACATCGCTGACTTGGTTAACAAGGGTGCGTTCGGTATGATGATCTGGTACGCTGCAAAGAACGATGCATAATCGTGAGATGACTTGTAGAAACCAAATGTAAAACGTAATCCGGGCGGTCGGAAACAACCGGCCGTCCGGACACACACAAATCTAAATCTCGGAGCCTTTTCAAAAGTCCATGAGGGGTTGGCCATTCTTCGCTGAAAACTCAGTCGTTATAGAAGCCCCTAAGTCTGTTGTTTGGAATCAAATAAGCTCTCCAGGAAACCTGAACGATTCTCACCCATTCTGCTTGGAGAATAGGGTTCTGAAATGGCACGGTAAGGATTCCATAGACACTCTGGAATATCTCAACGGATTCGTACTTGTCAGAAGATTCCAAACTTGGGACGAAGGGGATGGATATTCCCTAAAGGTTGGTAGGGAGGGAGGAAGACAGTCATTCGTAGTATGGGAACTCTCAGAGGTCAGCGAGAATAGAACGATGCTCAAAATCAGAGTCTATCCCCATCTTCTATCTGACTGGAACAGAATAACTGCTTCGTTGGCCTATATATTCTACATCAGACCCAAATTAAAGAAATATCTCTTCTCGGTTACTCGAGGATTCGAGTGGCACATCATGAACCAAAAAAAGACTCCAAGGAATCATTTTGGTAGCCATCCATGGTTCTCTTAGGACCGGCAATTCACACTCTTGCTAACTCCCCTGACTCCAATTTATAATCGTAAAACATTGGCGCCCCTGTCGCGATCTCCAAGGAAACGATTTCACTGGGGCTGATTGACTCGATATGCATTACGATCGACCTCAGTGAGTTTCCGTGTGCAGAAACCAATACGTTCTTTCCCTCCTCTAAATCCGGAACTATTTCCTCCTCGAAATATGGGATAGTCCTCTCAGCATTCATTTTCAGACTCTCTCCCCCGGGTGGCGGGATATCGAATGAACGCCTCCAAATGTGTACCTGCTCTGCCCCGTGTTTCTCTGCTGTCTCAGCCTTGTTCAGGCCCTGTAAGTCCCCGTAGTGCCTCTCATTAAGGCGATCATCCTCCATGACGGGTATATTTCCAGAGACAGAATTTCTTGACATAATTATCTCGGCCGTCCTCTTTGCTCTGATTAATCCACTTGTATGGACCACGTCGAATCTAATCTCAGAGAGTAACTCCCCTGCTCTCTCGGCCTCTCTCACTCCCTTCTCTGAGAGATCGACGTCAGTCCATCCGGTGAATCTATTCTCAGCATTCCACACAGATTGGCCATGCCTAATTAGAATCAGCCTTCCCATAAGAACACCTCAAACAGCATGACTTTCTCTGAATCTAGGCTCATGGAACTTCAATCCGAACTGTGTGGCTCCAGATTTTGCCATCAATGCCACATCTTCCTTCATCTCCCTCTCTGACTTGGATGAAGAGTCACAGTAGAAATTAGTCCTGTCTCTT
>CAXHBZ010000232.1:0-1771 GCA_964015215.1 uncultured Candidatus Poseidoniales archaeon
ATGTTGTAGCGTCTCGTGGGCTCGGAGATGTGTATAAGAGACAGGATTATTGCTATCGAACTCAAGCTTGAGTATCAGCACGGCACAGATTAAAATCCCGACTGAAATCCCAGGAAGCTCCAATCCAGACGAGACTAGAAGCAAGAAAAACATCGCCAAGTATGCAAGGGAAAAGAAGAACGATCTAGATGCAGTTGGAATTCTTCCGCTTTCATCCATCGGTTCACGAAGATCAATCCTCCAGACTGTTGAGGAATACCATGCACACAGTAGGAAACAGGACCACCTCAGGGCGTGAAAAGCCGCACCGTCATCACCAAGATTGCCGCTGGCTATCGGCGAATATAATGAGGCCACCATCAGTAGAATTGAATATGCCTTCATTTCGGATAACGTCCTGTTATTTCCCTTGACATTGGGTAGCATAGGAACTCCAGCTTCCTTGTATTCTTTCGACCTGTACAGAGCTAGGGCCCAGAAATGTGGGGGCGTCCACAGGAATATGATCAAAAACATAAGCCATGGCATCGAACTGCCTAAATCTGTCACTGAGTGAATAGCCGACTGGAGCGACTCTGTTGATACTGCGAGGGAGCTTTCGGAAGCAGACCATCCCACCAACGGAGGCGTTGAACCGGCTATTCCCCCAATTACAATATTCTGCGCTGTAGATCTCTT
The DNA here is from genome assembly GCA_964015215.1 of uncultured Candidatus Poseidoniales archaeon. GTDB lineage: Archaea > Thermoplasmatota > Poseidoniia > Poseidoniales > Thalassarchaeaceae > MGIIb-O5. The sequence goes on from CAXHBZ010000232.1 coordinate 679, forward strand.
CAGCCACATACTGTAAATGAACACATAGAAAAGCACACTGAATGCGGCCCAGAACGCAGCAACAGAATTGGCCATAAAGTAAAGCCACAGGGTCCCCATTGCAGAAATTAAAATTCCAAAATTTAATGCGGATGATGGAGCTATCTCACCCATTGGAATTGGCCTATCAGAAGTTCTCGACATAAGTGGGTCAATATCTCGATCGTACCACATGTTGATTGAATTAGCCCCTCCTGCTGTTAGGTATCCTCCTACTAGTACCACGAGTATCGTCTCGATGGTTTTTTTTGTCAAGCCTCCGCCTTCCAATAAATCATGAGAAATAACTGCAAAAATCCCAGTGATTTGCAGTAGAATTACTACACCAGGCTTGGTGAGGGCGAAGTAACTCTCTAATTTTCCGCTCATCCATCCACCTAATCTTCAACAGTAATACGCGCTCCTCTGGGGGAGGAGATAACTGTAACTCCAAGCCAGGCCGTGGCAAGAATAGTGAATGATACCGTTGCAACCATCAGATGCGCTAATGAAAGGTACTCTGAGAAACTCCCAGAATCCCATGATAGGATGTACGAGGCTCCTAATATGGCGTTCGCAAAATATGTAGCGGTCGATGCCCATATCCAATTCCTCAGTGTGACACCGCTTTGCCCATGGCCGCAATCCTTCCAAATCTTGTAGGAGCAAAATACAAGCATCACTCCAACTATGCTAACTAACCATCTGTGAACAATTTGAGACTGCAACTCCCAGTCATCGATATTCTGAATCAATTCTCCGTTGCAAAGGGGCCAGGAGTTTAACATCCCGTCTACCCCGCATCCATAGTTTGCACCCGGGGTCGTAGATACATAAACTCCAGAAAATAGAGTTATCAGAGTTGACATTGATAGTATCCCAACCCATTTTTTCCATTTTATTCCAATCAGGGGGTCAAAGTTAATCCAATCTGGTAGCTCTTGCTCATCTCTCCGTAACTCCATCCATAGCCAAATGAGTGAAATTAGGAAGGCCATTGCAGATCCAAGGTGTATGGCTACGCTCCAATTCCTGTCTCTTATACACATCTCCGAGCCCACGAGACGCTACAACA
>CAXHBZ010000233.1:0-1763 GCA_964015215.1 uncultured Candidatus Poseidoniales archaeon
ATGAACAGTGGACCCAGGAGTATAGGGCCACTGGGGCTATCACTGTGGATGGACTTTGATATTCATACTGGTTCTAAGGTCCATCCCGGAGCTTTCTCACCGCCTCCCAGAGTGAATTCTCGATTGGTCATGTTGGAGCCCAGAATTGGTGATTCCAGAGTCACTGATCGGAGACTTTTCAAGATGATTACTAAACATTGTTTTGCCAACAGAAGAAGAAAAATGCGCACGTTGCTTTCTAAACCACCCAAGAGGATGAGCAGAATAAAAGGGTGGCACAAGTCCAAATGGGAAAGGGTAATCGCACAAGTTTCGAAAAATCCAATACCTGGAATTAGGGATGGGTGGCTTGAATTTAGACCAGACGACTTACTGCTCGAGGAATGGGCGACCTTGTGTGATCATTTTGCCACATTAGGCCTAGAAAATTGATACTACAGTCATCGCCTTGATAGCTTCCCCCCCTCTCGGGTGGGCACGGCCTGTTACCAGTTCCGTGGACATATGAGGTCAAAACAATGGCAAAAAAGGACACTTATCTGGCTCTCTTGAGGAGAGGAATCGATGAGAACACAGCTCAGATTCTATCAGATGGAGGTATCAAGGTCGGAGATCTAAAGAAAATGGATGAAGACACCCTGATGAACAACTATGGACTGAAGAAGGATATAGCCACATCGGTAATTGAAGCTGTCAAGTCTGGTCCCAGAACCTCTAGCAAGCAGAGGTTCCTCGCTGATGTACTCTCAAAGGACGGACAACAGAAAGTCGACAAGATTGAGGAGCAGAGATTCAAGCGTGAGCAGAAGGATCTGCTAGCGGAACTGCTGGAGAAGAAAGAACAGCTGAGGATGGCAAGAGTAGAGGCCTTCAGAAACAAGAAGCTCGTCATGAATCGCCTCGGAAAAACAATCGAGTTGATTGTGAAGCTGGAGAATACGTTCGATGATGAGTCTAAGGATGAGCAACGCTCAAAGATTAGAGACCAATTGGAAACACGAGGCCTCGAGGCTGCTAGGGATCATGAAATGTTGGAGTTAGTTGGAACTCCTCAAGATATAGTTGACTTCAGGAGGAAAATAGCTCCTGTCCTCTGCATGTACGCATGTCCTAGCTGTGGAGAGGAAATGGATCCAAGGGGTGGTAACCTGATGGATGATATGTCAGACTATGTCTTTATCTGCTGGGAATGCGAAGAAGAATTCAGGTCACCAATGGCTGAATCAGTGGAACATCAACTTTCGAATGGATCGAGGATTTCCATCAATCCCGGAATTAAACCAAGATTACCTGTTGTAAAACCCCCTCAGAAAGTCGATCAATCCTCTGTAGTTGAGCTTATGATGAGAGATTTAGAGTCCACTGGAGCCTCGGCCGAAGAGCTCGAGGCAGCTGTAGAATCAAGCAAGCTCTCAGGCGGTTTAATGGATATTGATGATTGGATAGACCAGACTTTGGCGGCCAAGGGATACATCCAAGCCCAGGAAGATCGAGAAGATTTCATAATCGCAACAGGGGCAGGAGCGACAAAATTCAACAAATGGATGAAGAAAGCCGGCTTACGTTTCAATAAGCAGACTGGCAGGTGGTCCAGAGGCGACTTCTGAGGAATCGCATGACCGATAAAAAGACGTTACCCAGTTTTTTCAGTGAAAATTCTGAGAATTGCAAATCAACCACAATTGAGAATAGAACTGCATTGGATTTAGTCGTGTATGCGCTGTCTCTTATACACATCTGACGCTGCCGACGACATAACGGGT
>CAXHBZ010000234.1:0-1746 GCA_964015215.1 uncultured Candidatus Poseidoniales archaeon
ACACCCGTTATGTCGTCGGCAGCGTCAGATGTGTATAAGAGACAGAGATATGATAGATGAAATTGAGGAAGATGAGCCAGAGTCCCTCCAGGAAGAACCCGAAGCTCCCAAAGAAGAGTCTGAGCAGTTAGAAAACATCCCCAGCCCCCCGACCGACTTACCTCCGCTGAAGGAACTAGAAATACCTCCCCCAGTGGTCGATGAGGATCAGGACCCGATGCCAATACCGCCTCCTCCGGATCTATCCCTGTTGGATTCAATTCCAATTACCGAGGAAAAAATTGAGAATTTTTGGCCATGGGCACAACAGGAAGAATGGTCTGGCAGAGACGTTGCTCAGAAGGTCAAGTCAGCCATGGAAGCGGCGAAATCGAAGAATATTGCTCAGGCCACTGTGATTTTGGATGAGGTTGGCCCGCATCTGGGCGATAGGACAAAGCTAGTCTACCCCATAGGAGCGCTTCTACAGAGGATGGGCAGGCCTCAAGCCGTAGACAGATTACTGGAAGCCGCTATCCGCGCGCACCCGGAGGATGAATCAGTATTGGTGGCGAAATCTAAATTGAGACCCTAACCATAATCCGTAGGTATCATCCGATAGGCTCTGGAGCGATGTAACATGAGACGGGCCACTAGTTCGATCAGAGTTGATGAAGACCTAGTCCTGAGACCAGCCTCTAGATTACGTTCCGAGGAAATTATCGAAGCATTTGAGGAGACATGGCCCGAGGTAAACAGAGCTATGCCGTGGATCAACCCGGACAGTAATATCTCCGAACAGATGTCTGAGTTTCTCTCTGAAACAGAGAGGATGGGAAAAGCTGGACTTTTACATCATTGGATAATGATAAGGCCGTGGGATAACTCAATTCTGGGGCTGATAGGCTTTGATCGCGTTACTAGATCGGGCCAGGCAACTTGGAATTTGGGTTACTGGGTCAGAAGCTCGGAGCAGAATCATGGGGTCGCAAGCAAATCGATCCAAGCGGTCTTGATGTGGATGGGAGAAATTGAGGAGGTCAACATCGAACTCAAGGTCGACCCACTAAACGTACCTGGAAAGAGCACGGTGGCAAAGATAGTCAGAAAGTGGTCTGGAAGGAGATGCGTAGAAGGCGACTCATCAATAACAGTGGCAGGTGTACGCACTGTGCATGAATGTCACGTAGTGACCGTTGGTCCAAAAGGTCCGATTGATTGAGCACTATACAATCGAACATTGAATAAACAACTGCTTCTCGGAAGTTTGCCCCGAAGGGGCAGGTGACAGTATGACAGGTCCAAAACCAAGGCAACGGCTACCTGACATGGACCCTGACGAGACCGACGAGTGGCTGGAGTCACTCAGATCCGTGGTCGACTCACACGGGGTGGAGAGAGCTAGAATGCTTCTGCACGAATTGATGATTGAGGCAGATGACCTATCGATTCCGATAACTCCCCCCTCTAGGACACCGTATCTGAATACTATTTCCTTGGACCAGCAACCCCCTTACCCCGGCGATTTAGCCATGGAGAACAAGATTCAAAACGCGATTCTATGGAATGCTGCAGTTTTAGTATCCGACTCTAATCGGAGAATAGATGGGATAGGAGGGCACATATCGACATACGCGTCAAGCTCAACTCTTTACGAGGTAGGATTTAACCACATTTTCAGGGGAAAAGAGCACAACGGCATTGGTGATGCACTGTACATCCAGGGTCACGGTAGCCCAGGCATATACGCGAGAGCCTTTCTGGAAG
>CAXHBZ010000235.1:0-1737 GCA_964015215.1 uncultured Candidatus Poseidoniales archaeon
GATGTTGTAGCGTCTCGTGGGCTCGGAGATGTGTATAAGAGACAGATTAACCACCTCCTTCTGTATCGGTAGAGCCCCATTCTTTGATTCTCTTAACGATTCCAACCAGCTCTTCGGTCTTGTATCTCCTATCATTGAAGATGAAATCCGTCAACACCTTGTCGTCAACCATCTTCTGTAGTCTGGCCGCTGGAAGGGCGTCAAACTCTTCTCTTGACATAGCATTGACATTTCTTACACGGGTCAGAAGGACCTGTCTAATCTTCTCTGGCCTTTGATAGTACTCATACCTTCTTGCATCTCCAAATCCATAGTAAATTATCCTGAAAACATGCCTCCATTCATCTGGGTCTTCCTTCCTTATTAGAACAGCCTCAAGGGATATGAAGAGACCTAGGAATAAAATAAGCATGGCCATCCAGTCATTCGTGAAGTAAATCAAAAGATAGTACAGGAGATTGTATGTATCCCCCCCGATGTTTGATTGCTGGTGTCTGCTTTCATCGAAAATCACAATCGCATTATCGCTTGCTTGGGTGCTGGAGTTTCCAATCAGAAGTGCCTCGGCGATGATATCCAGAGCCCATTTACGATTGTCGTTCTCCGGGACCAGCCCTGAGTATTCGGGGTCGAAATCCGGATTGTACAGAGAATTAATCAGAAGAGAGCCATCTGAGACGAAATGAACTCTTCCAGAGTCCTGATCAATACAGAGCCTGTCAAAACAATACCTGACGTAAACTGCAAACGGGCCTTGTTCGTCATCCTCTATCCCCGCAGCCTCGAACCCTACCGTTAGATTCCCATCATCATTGGTGTCCAAATATGAATCCAGAGTCGACCTTCCTATTGCATATCTATTCTCAACTGGATTGTAGGAGCTTTCCTTCTCAAAGGCTGAGGGGCCATTAGTCAACATACTGTACCCCTCTGAGAAGTCCCAAGAGGATGTGACGGGATCGAATCTATGAGAGCACAGTCCCACATCTCCCAAGGATATTCCAGATGTCGTGATGGTAGAATCTTGTGGGTTGAGGTCAAGGAGGTCGATGACCCCATCCATATCTGAGTCCTTCAAACAGGGATTAACAGAGGACAATGACCCAGAATTCGTTGTGAAGTTATAAGCAGATGACGAATTAACCCAGACGTAGTTGTAATCCAATTCATGGGCGTAAGCCTGTCCGTCATAGAGCCTGTGTCCAGAATAATCCAGGCCGAATTGCTTCGCTAATTGAGCTGAATACCCGAAATCATCCATCAAAATTACAGTGCCCCCTCTCTGAACAAAGTTTTCAATTGCCAAAATCTCAGAGTTGGTGTATCCATCACTTTCTGTCAGCTCGATGACGTTCTCATCTCCGGTGAATCTAGGAAGTGAAATTGTGTCTCTCTCAACACCAGAAACGATGAAAACCGCCTCTTCTGGGTAGTCTATCTCATTGAGTAGAAGGGGACTGGAGACGAGTGCATTTGTCTCAATCCCCATGTTGTTTATGTCCGATCTAAACGAGCCCAAGTCATTCCAATCGTCACCATATGCTGACTGCTGGGTCTCACCATCAATCAGGTATGTCTGCAGTATCTGGACTGCAAGAATTCCTATCAAAATCCAAAATGCGCCTATTGACGCGCCCCTCCTGAATTTGGGGGATGAAAGCTTTCTGATTGTAGAATTGAAGTCTGCCATGCGTAGGCCTCCATCTATAGGAATAACCATCCAGCCTTAACTTCGTA
>CAXHBZ010000236.1:0-1735 GCA_964015215.1 uncultured Candidatus Poseidoniales archaeon
CTCGTGGGCTCGGAGATGTGTATAAGAGACAGACCAACAAGGGGTCTCTGATTTCCACAAAATGCGCAGACTGCATGTAAAAAAATAGCCCTAGCAGGGTCCACCCAATTGCCGCGGAGTACGAGGCAAAAGTCGACTCACCCCTATGGAAAGAGAATCCCAGTGCCAAAGCCCCAACCCAGCAGAATGAGAGCCAAAGTGAGAATTCTGGGATCCCGACCGCACCTGCGAAATCCGAGACCAAAGCCGCGATTGGGTCCTCCATGCCACCAACGAGCCATCAACCCGTAAATATGATGCCCTCAACGGATAGCCGGGTGAATACGTGTCTTCCGACTTCATAGACTTCGCAAACAACTACCTCGCCGACCTAAAGAGGACCATTGACGAGCTACCTATGAGTGGATTGCAGTCACTGTACTCGATGGTAGTATCCGCCGCCGAAAACGGCTCCACCGTCCATTTAATTGGGAATGGAGGAAGTGCAGCTACCCCATCCCACAGCGCTGGCGACTGGTCCAAAGAAATCGGTCTCAAGACAATATCCCATTCCGACAATACCTCGTCTTTCACTGCATGGGCTAATGATGAGGGATATTCACAAGTCTTTGTCGGACAACTCTCTACATTCGCATCCAAGGGGGATTTAGTAATAGCTTACTCAGGATCTGGAAACTCTGAGAATATAATTAACGGAATAAATTACGCTAAAAGTATAGGATGCGATACAGTCGGAATAACCGGGAATTACAATGGGGCAGGCGGTGGAGAACTGGCCAAGATTGCCGATATGTCGATCATCGTTCCCACTACCTCGATGGAAAGAATAGAAGACATCCAGCTAGTAATCAACCACATCATCAAAGAGGCTGTTAAATCGGAAAGAGAGCAGTGATAACATGTTCCCGCCAATGAGGGATAGGCAGAGCCTCCATTCCCCTTTGAATCTTGAACCACTTCCATGTGAAGGCCCATGGGACGGAAAAATTGCATACTTGGATAGAGATGGAGTCATAATTCGGGGATTTGAGAGTTATGTGAACGATACCTCTGAAGTATACGTCCTGGAGAATGCGGCAAGCTCCATCGGGGAGCTAAGAAGAAATGGATTCAGAGTCTGCATAGTTACTAATCAATCCCCTATTGGTAGGGGAATATGGACTAGAGAAAACCTAGCACTGATTCACCAGAAAATGAAGGAAGAGTTGCTTTCTATGGACCCCGATGCTATATTGGACTTAACCCTTCACAGCCCGTACGCACCGTGGCACAACTCATGGGCTAGAAAGCCAAACCCTGGGATGCTAGAGGCAGGCAGGCAGGTCATCGATGCAGCAGAAGCCGGTAAATCCTTGCAGGAGGGCGATATCAAATTCGGAGATAATTGGATAGATCGACCATCAGAATCCAATTCTGTGATGGTGGGAGACAGAGATGTGGATATAATGGCGGCCGCTGCACACGGGGTGAAATCATACAGATGCGATCCAGAGATCGGTATCAGCGAGGTGGTCTCCGAAATACTGGAGAATATGCAATGAGAAACGAGACTTTGACAGCCAGAATCGGTCTAGATGACACTGATCATCCAGAATTTGGGTGCACGACGTACTCATTCGATGAACTAATCGGCTGTTTGAGAGAAATAGACGGTTTAATCGTCAAGGAAAGGAGATTAGTGCGTTTGTGGCCGTACGCATCGAGAAGAACTAGGGGAAATGGAGCTCTTTCAGCC
>CAXHBZ010000237.1:0-1671 GCA_964015215.1 uncultured Candidatus Poseidoniales archaeon
GGATTTTAATCTGTGCCGTGCTGATACTCAAGCTTGAGTTCGATAGCAATAATCTCAAGAAAGCCATTGGTTAACTAGACCTTCCACACCCGATGGATTCAAGCACTTGGTAGGTAGTTGCAACGCGAAACAAGTAGGTGGTGCGATGGACGAGAAGGAGCTAATCTTTGATTGGAACGCCATCGACTATGAGATTTCAAGGAACTCTTCCAAACACCCTCATGAGCTATGGTTTGATGATGAAACCCTAAGAGATGGACTCCAAAGCCCAAGTGCCATTAATCCTACGATTGGCCAGAAAATAGAGCTGATAGATTACATGGAAAAACTGGGGATACAAAAGGTCGACCTCGGACTTCCCGGCGCCGGACCTCATCACATAGACCATATTGACTCAATGCTAAAACACATGGGAGACAGGGATTACTCGCTTCGTCCGGGATGCGCTGTCAGGACCTTGGTATCCGACATTGAGCCCTTAGTAGATCTGCAGTCCAAACACGAACGCCAGATTCAGGCCAGTGCCTTTCTCGGAACCAGTCCAATCAGGCAATATACCGAAGGTTGGACCATGGAAAGGATAATGTCAACAGCCGAGTCAGCAGTTTCCTTTGCAATTGCTAATGACATACCGGTGATGTTTGTCACGGAGGACACGACCAGAAGTAAGCCTGAGGACATAAAAAAGGTGTACACCAGAGCAATGGAGCTTGGAGCTGACAGGATTTGTGTTTGTGATACCTGTGGCCATGTTACACCGAATGGTGTCAGGAAATTACTTGGGTTTATTCAAGAAGAGGTGATTCCCGATTCTGGAATCAAGAGGAGGGATATAGAGGTAAACTGGCATGGTCACCAAGATAGGGGGCTCGGGGTTGCAAACAACTTAGCAGCCTATGAAGCCGGGGCCGATGTCATTCATGGAACAGCTCTTGGTGTCGGAGAGAGATCAGGGAACGCACCTATAGATCAAACTCTGGTGAACTTGAGTTTGATGGGAGTGATAAAGAATGATCTTACATCTCTTAATGAATATATGAGGAAGGCCCACGAATATGTCGGCGTGGCCTTGCCAAGAAACTATCCAGTATTCGGGGAGGATGCGTTTGAGACGGGCACTGGCGTTCATGCTAGTGCGGTGGTCAAGGCGATGGAAAAGGGGGATCATTGGCTTGCAGACAGGGTGTATTCTGGGGTACCTGCCGGCGACTACGGGCTGAGTCAAGTTATCCGAATAGGTCACATGAGTGGAAGGTCAAACATTACATGGTGGCTTGGCCAAAATGGCTATCAAGCCACGGGAGAATTAGTTGAGGCCCTGTTCGATGTAGCAAAATCTCAGAGGAGGATAATGACCGATTCTGAAGTACATGCTGAGATATCCAAATTTAATCAGAGTCGATGAATCAAATACCTAACGGCGATTACGAACGGCTATATGTCTTGGTTTGGCGAGTAGGGGTATGCGTTACGCAATCCCAATCGCAATGATTGTTCTTTTCTCCCCTCTATTGGGGGTTGTTTCAGGGGACTACGAGTATCCAGAGCGGGATAATTTTGAGTCCCCGCCGATAATGGAGAGCTACTCCACACCGGTCCAACTCGCCTTTGATAGAGCAGAGGATCTCTCATATTATTCCCAGGAGGAGCTACTGAACGCCAATGAGTGGC
>CAXHBZ010000238.1:0-1662 GCA_964015215.1 uncultured Candidatus Poseidoniales archaeon
ACAGACCCATCTTTGGTGGGCACTCTTCCAAAATGACCTCCGGATGATGTAGCAGAGTATATCGGTCTCTTTAGGTCCAGATCTCTAATCATCGCCGCAGGCCTCCAATCGAAGTGTGTCAGTAATAGATTCGTAATTACTCGATCTGGGTCATTACCTAATTCTGATTTAGAAGTACCGAAAGTTTCTGCTCTTAGGCCCACTGGACTTGATTTTCCGATTGCATAACCAACCTGAATCTGACACTTTTCTGCGATGCCAGAAGCCACGATATGCTTTGCAGCCCACCTCGCGTAGTATGCCGCCGAGCGGTCAACCTTTGAGGGGTCCTTTCCACTAAAAGCGCCCCCTCCATGCCTACCTCCGCCGTATGTATCGACGATTATCTTCCTACCAGTTAAGCCTGCATCGGCATAGGGGCCTCCAGGGTCGGGGAATGATCCTGTACCATTCACAATCACTTCTGGATTGTCCAACAGAGACTCTGGGATTGCATGTTCGATTACGTGTTTCTTTATTTCCCCCTCTATGTAGAGTCTTCTCTCTTCTTCTGACAAGTTGTTTTTCTCTGGCCAGTTGGGTCCTGCATCAGGAGCGTGCTGGGCGGCTATCACAACGGTCGATATCCTACCCGGAGTCTGAGAATTGTCGTCCATTTGTACAGTCACTTGGCTCTTCCCGTCAGGCCTGATCCAAGGGATAATTCGTTCTCCATGGACTTGTTCGAGTCTGCGGGTCAGTCTCTGGGAGAGAGCGGCGGCCAGTGGAAAGAATCTCCCGGTGAGCTCATCGGTCAGTTCAGTCTCCATGCATGCGTATCCAAACATGACTCCTTGATCCCCGGCACCCTGGGTGTCCAAATCTCCATCAACTCCCTGACTAATGAACTGCGACTGAGTAGTAATGTAGGTGAGGACTTTACAGAGCTCAGTTGAAGAAGCGTCCATTCCTATTCTGCTGTCGGTGTATCCGATAGAGGACGCTTTGTCTCTGGCTATCTGCTCGTAGTCAGGTGCCTGTCCGTTCAGACTTACCTCTCCCGCGAGGATTATTACTGCCTCTCCCTCTATGCCTTTCACCATGGTTTCTACAGCAACTCTAGCATTGGGGTCCAAACTTAGGCATTCATCCAATATGGCATCTGATATTGCGTCACACAGCTTGTCAGGATGTCCGGCTGTCACCGACTCGGCAGTATCGGAACGAGAAGCGTGACCGTACATGAATCGTGGAAAGGTCCCACGCTCATATTTGTTTTTGAAGTGACAAGGGAACAGTTGGAATGAAAAGTGACCGTACTATCACAAAAACATGGAGGGAGCAATGGCAAGAGTTGACTGGATAGGAGACAAAGACATGGCCGAAGCCCTTCTGAAGTCAATCCAACCCGATGACCCAGACTCTTTCAAATCTGAAATAACTGAGATTGATATTGGGGTGCGTCTGAGTATTTTCGTATCTTCAACGGATCTGGGTCAGATGCGTGCCACTATCGATGATATTCTAGCATGTTTGTCTGCTGTTGAGGGTAGTCTGGGAGCCTTAGGGAACTAGATAGGCATTCGGACCCTTCAAGTCTATGGACGATTGCCAATCGACGTGAACGGGCTGCCTCATGACAGGTCTGAACTCCTTTTCCAAGGAAATTCTCCAAGTCAGATA
>CAXHBZ010000239.1:0-1657 GCA_964015215.1 uncultured Candidatus Poseidoniales archaeon
CCCGTTATGTCGTCGGCAGCGTCAGATGTGTATAAGAGACAGGACCATCATCCAACTGAAGATGTATGTTGCCAGACCCTGTTAATTCGAATGTTTGCCGGATGAGATTGCTCCCATTCCACGTCTCATTCAACCATGCCTTGGTTATGTTTAAATCCACATCGATCTGTCTGTTTTCATCATCAAGATTTAGATTTATTGACCCATTGCCCAGCTCATTTGCTTCAAGTGTTTCACCTTGACGTTCTTGCCATCCTCTTGCAATCACTGCCAGGGATGTTAATCCGTCTTCCGAGGATATCGACCATGACGTTTCGCGGGTAACTTCGTGATCTCGTAAAGGTTGATTCCATATGCTAACATCAAATGATCTATCGCAGGATGCCTCTGATGATTCTACGGATATGGTTATCGAGTCTCCGTAATCTGGTGGTTCTGTCATTTGGATGTCAATTTCACCGCCGGCCACGATTACCAGTGCTGTGCCCTTTTCCAGATTTTCTGAACTCATGTGGATTGCGTTGACTATTACATTCGTAGGATCTACGGATGCAGGAAAATCGGGATGAAAAGAGGTTCGATAGGAATGGGTTAGGATGTCTTCTTGGTTTACTTGAGAGAAGTTCCAATCTGCGTATATTTCACATGTTCTTGATTGATTGTCCTGAAAGGATTGGGCTGACGATGTGGCAACCAAAGAAGGGATGGATAAGAGCATGAGCACAAGCAAGTACACAACCCGCTTCGGATATGCCATGAAGTGCGTTACCGGGGGACTGTTATAACATACTGTGGGCCATCGGCATCAAAACAAGGGCTCGTCCCAGTCGTCCTCTTCACCGGCTTTTTCTCTCCAAACAGTTTGTGGCACATCCTCATACAGTCCGGCATAAGGATCCTCTTCTTCATCGTCGTCATCGCCTCTAGCAGCATATTGGCTAGCATTTGGCTTGAACTTCCAGTAGTGTATCCTCCATTCTCTTCCGTCCCAGAGTGTAGTTTCCTCTGATTCCGTGGTTAGGAGGTCATAATCCTGAAGTTGGTAGAACAAGTTTCTGTCATTGGGTTCCAATGCATTGTCGATAATCCTGTTTGAAAAACCGAAAAATCCCAGCGCATGTTCTGCTATTGACTCAGCGACACTAATTTCCATATCTGCATCAACTCGATTTCGGATGGCTTGGGTGAGATCTTGTAGTTTGAGCCCCATTCGAGTGTCACCTTGTGGGCTGACCACAACAGGTTGATTATTTCAACATGGTTCGCGCAAGCGTCGAATACCCTCCCCCCCACGGGGTGTTATGACGGACATTGATCGACCGAGTTTCCTGGGGCTTACTGAAGACTGGAGAAAACCAGCAGATGTTGTTATTATGCAAATTCCGTTCGAGATGACCGTTAGTTACGGTAGCGGGACAGCGAAAGGTCCATCCTCTGTGATTGAGGCCTCTCGGCAGGTTGAGACATATTCTGAATTAATTGGCGAGGACTTACCTGCTGGACTCAACCTAAGGACGATAGATCCATGGAACTTCGAAGGACCTAATCTCATGTCTTTCTTGGATTCCATTAATTCTTATGTATTCTCCAATGTGACCGAGTCTACATTCCCTATCGTACTAGGTGGAGAACATGGAATACTGTCTGTCTCTTATAC
>CAXHBZ010000240.1:0-1636 GCA_964015215.1 uncultured Candidatus Poseidoniales archaeon
GCACTACTCGAGGTCTGTAAAACATGGTTTGATGGAATTCGGACAGAGATATCCAATTATCCGAAGACCAAGAACAACCCTTCACCGGCCCTTGTGATCTCATTTGAGATGCCTCCTGAGGAGTGGTATTGGGAGGCAGTCAGGGGAGAAGTATGCCTTCAGACCAGATACAACGCTGTAGCCGACTCCGGAGCTTTCATCCTAACTCATGAGGATCTTTGGGGCATTATTGGTGCGAGCGCGGCTATTTCGTGGACCCCCCCCGTCGATCATACTTGGGAGCTGATCGGATGGAGACTCAAAGATAAAATCGGTACTGAGAGAAAAATCTCAAGAGAATCCATCCATGAGATGTCAGAGTTATTTCCTGAAACGTTCATGAACAGGGATCCGACAAGCGACAAAGCCATCATTTCCCCAAGGACCCCCTGCCCTGTTCTCTATGGGATTAGGGGGGCGTCCAAGACTGCTGTCGAGGATGCCAACTCATGGATACAAGATGTGGACGAGAATGAGACTTGCTCAAAATGGGCATCACATATGACCAACCAGCTTTCCGATGACCACCTTGCCGGAGTTGGCAATGGAACAGTCATATCGAAACCTGAGGTAATCAAGGGAGCTCATGCGATAGTCAAAGTAATTACTGGGAATAAATCTGAGAATCTGGTTGCATTCAGTGAGGGTGGCCCTGTCAATAAGCTACTGAGGCAACTGGTCCCCGGAGATATGATATCGTGGATGGGACTAAGCTCTCCGGATGGCGCTATCCACTTAGAGAGATTGAAATTGGTCTCAGCCAGTCCTAGGAATCTCTCTCGCCCTGAGTGCTGTGGAAATTCCATGAGGAGCAAAGGTACCGGACAGCCTCTGCAGTGTGACAAATGCAAGGCTAGAGCCGAGAAATTATGGATTTACGATGAATGGTCGCCAATGGGATTGAATCTTGTCGATGGTTGGTCCCAACCTGCTCCATCTAACAGAAGGCATCTCTCCAAGCCCCTTGAACATGGAATTCCGTTGTAGGTTTTTATTTCATGGTTACCTCAGGCGACTATGGATGCGGAAGAGATATTTCAGACTCTGCTGATCTTGACAGCTTTGTTAATGGCCTTTTTCCTCCTAAAGGAATTTTCAGGTGCCTCGAGCCCAGATGATGATGAATATTCTGGGTTGGCCAGATCCCCCGAGGAGTTGTATGAGCCCACAGAGGAAGCCATCTCTGAGATGGAGTCCCTCATTTCCAAACTCAACTAGATGAGTCTTCAAGCCCTCTATGGGACATAAGGAGCAATTTCTCGGAACCTTCGGACCGGATTACACGAAATCCTTGTTTCAATGGATGCCTTTCAAGGAAAACCGTCTGGAAAATTTTTCTTACAGAATCTCCTCCTCTGGATAACCATTTACTCCCCGATTCGCCAGAAGCGTCCTCATATGAGCTCGATGTAATCACAAGATTAGTGTGCATGCAAGCATCGGCTAGTTTCTTGACAGCCATTACTTGTCCCTTGCTGGCTCTGCCGTGATTATCACACCAGTCATCGACAATAACAATATCTCGTTTGCTGAAGGTTCTGCTTAGTGATATTACTGTCTCTTATACACATCTCCGAGCCCACGAGACGCTACAACA
>CAXHBZ010000241.1:0-1635 GCA_964015215.1 uncultured Candidatus Poseidoniales archaeon
TTTCAGGGCTCCTTCCCTAGTTTCCCTCCTAGTTTCCATTCTCTTCGTGATTTCCCCTGAATCTAGCTTAGTGAGGAGCCTCTCGTATTCATCGGCTATCTCAAAGAGGGCTCCTCCAGTATTAAATTCGATATGGCGCCCAATCTTACTCCTCGCAATGACATATCTCAGAATTTCTGGAGGAACTAGAGAGAGCGCCTCCATGGGCCCAATTGTAATTCCAGAAGAACTTGACATAGGGCCCATCCCTTTCAGCTGAATCCATTCGTAGACGATCTTATCGGGTGGTGATCCGCCTAGCAACTCACAAATTGGAATGCCAGTATCATAACTCCCGCCCGCGGCACCATGGTCCTTCCCAGCAGGTTCACATGTAACTCCATGGATTATCCATCTAGCGGCCCAATCTAGCCTCCACGGCATCTTCCCATCTGCCCTTCTGATATCCGACTTTCCAGAAACACCATTCTTGTCATCCCAGAAGACATAGGGGTGTTCGTATGATGTGACTGTGACTCCATCCATGCTCCCATCCATACCACGGGGACTGTATGGAAACCAATCCTCAGGCAAATCTCTTCCGGACACATTCATTATTACCTCCCTAATTTCCTTTCTTTTTCGTATTGCTAGGTCTATTTTCTCTGCAAATTCCCCATTTTCATAAGTCTCATGATTCATCACGATTTCAGGGAAGACCCCTATTTCCGTCAATGCTTCGAGAAAAGGGCCGAGAAAAAATTCCGCGTAGCTCGTATCTCCGTTACTTGGAGTCCCATCCTGATTCGGAGCGGGTATATATGCCAAGGGAACTCCAATGTACTGTTCATACTCATCCGAGAGAAAATCATAAACCCTCCTCAAAGGATCCATCGAGTCTACAATAAACACATACCTAGAATCCAAACCTGCATCTAAGCAAGCTCTGTGTATCATCTCTGCAGTCAGAATCTCCCTCAGGTGTCCAATGTGGAATTCGCCCGAGGGAGTGATGCCAGAAACTATTACCTGAGGCGTCTCTCTCTCAGAAAGCTTCCGAGCCCGAAAGTCCGCCCAGTGCATCTTGCTTCCTCAAACAGTCACTACTCTGACCAGTCCCCTTAGTGGGACTCCTTCGATTTCATTTCTATGTGATTTGTTCGCTAGGACCATGCAGAGCTTGACGTCTGCCCCTGCGGCCCTGAGATTACTGACGGTTTTGGACATGGTAGTGCCACCTGAAAGGACGTCGTCGACAACTACGCACCTTTTCCCTTCCACATCAGCAAAAACCTCTGAGATATGCCCTCCTCCATCTTCACTAATGCTTCTGCTAATGGCAATATCAAGGTCCATCTGACCTCCAATTGCCTGAGCGAATGCGATACCATTGATACTTATCCCGACAATAGTGTCCACCTCGTCTCCAATTTCCTCTTCCATAATATCACAGAAAACATACGAGATAGCCTCTATCCTACCTGATCTAACTGCAATTGACCTCCACCCTACTCTGATATCCTCGGGCCTGTCTTCAGAGCCAACCCCTCCGGAGGAGAGCCACTTGATGGTTGTCTGCGAAAGTGACATCTCGTCGGCGATCTGCTGTGTATCTGTCTCTTATACACATCTCCGAGCCCACGAGACGCTACAACA
>CAXHBZ010000242.1:0-1633 GCA_964015215.1 uncultured Candidatus Poseidoniales archaeon
GATGTTGTAGCGTCTCGTGGGCTCGGAGATGTGTATAAGAGACAGAATCTAGAGTATGCCTGTCCCACAACGGAGGGTAGAATTCTTCCTCTTGCCCTCCTTCTGATGACCCTGCGCCCAAGCACCCCGATAGAGCAGGCAATAGCGTTGAGAGAATCACAGCGATAGAAATGACTGCTCTCATGTCCTTCCGAAGGAGCCCTGTGCCAAAACATTGACGACTGGTTTCATTCAAGCTGATTATCTTGTGAAATTTGGATCCCATTCTGATGCCCAGACGGAGACAGAAGCACCGTCGATCTCAACCTCAGAAATCTTGTGGATTCTCTCGCACCTCAATAATGCCCTCTCCAGCTCATGCGGCATTGTATCATGATTGAACTCATCTTTCATGTAGGAGATTATTTCCTTAGTATTGCATGACGAATCATCCACTCTTTTTCTAATCAGGCCAACGATTCTCCTGTATTCCCATTTTGAATCATTTGACTTCATCCAGAGGCCTCCAAAAAAGCCCGATAAGCATCAATAGTATCAAACTCTACAATCACTGGAGTTATGATTCCACAAGATTTGCAATGGTACTTTCTTCCTGTTTCAAAACCCATGTAGGGATACACCTCGATACTAAAACAGGAGCTGCATGCCCGAATTTTCACATCCCTTTCTGATGGTAGTCTAAATTGAATGCTCGTTTATTTCAATATGCTCTTATCTGATTCCTATGGACATGTCTTCACTTTCACATTCATTAGATGACTCATGTAGCTCGATTGATATCTCCGATCCGGGAAACCATATTTCCATGGGAAGGACATTGCCAACTTGGAGAGACCGCATTGAGGCCAGGATAGAACAATGGTCGATTTTCCGAAGGACATTGCGGCTTAGTGAAAGAAATGACTTTGATCGTCTTATGAATTCTGTGAGAATGCGATCATCGGCCTGTAGCATGATTCCCGCAACCGATGAAATCGAACCCGCCCTTCTGGCGATGCTAGTGAATTTGGAGTCCAGATTGTTCAAACTCGAAAAGGAGCTTCAGAATAATGGTTGAAGGCTGGATATTAGATGTGCACCTAGATAGTACATCGAATTTGATTGTGGTTTGGATTAAACACGAAAACGGTGCTGTGACACGCCACCTTTTCCAATGGTCCCCAACGATTCATGTCCATTCCAGAACAGGCAACATAGAAGAGTTGGAGAAGATGATTTCAAGTTCAGAATACAGATACCTGTATGGAGGCCTCACGACTCGGAGGGAATTTCATGCTATCAGCCACAGGGACACGACGCCTGAGGAAGTACTGGCCATCAGAGTCGGGAAGCCTGGTGATTTAGCTAAAATAGCTAATTCAATCCTCTCTATCGGGAAGTGGAAGAAGTTCGACATATTTTCTGTAGACCCTAAACCAGCACAAAGATTCCTCTTCGAAAATGGGGTGAGGCCTATGGACAAAGTGAGATTGACCGGGAATAAAATAGCAGTCATCCAAGAATATGAGGGGGATAATTGGGCTTCTCCGCCGTTGAAGATAGCTTCTCTTTCTGTAGACTACTGGAACTCACTTGGCGATATCAGCTCCCCTAGGGCTGTCTCTTATACACATCTGACGCTGCCGACGACATA
>CAXHBZ010000243.1:0-1614 GCA_964015215.1 uncultured Candidatus Poseidoniales archaeon
TACACCCGTTATGTCGTCGGCAGCGTCAGATGTGTATAAGAGACAGTTCCTTCTTGGACTATAGACGGTTCTGATCCAGCTCAATTCTATGCTTCAACCTCCGTTGCAAAGGAGATTGCTATTTCTGGAGCAGGGGCTACATTGATTCACGTCGAAACAATGAGGGGATGTGGACACGCTCATCACCATGACGATCTTTATTTGGGGTCTGTTTCAGGCAATCCTCCGGGATATGTGGACAGAGATTTGCTTGGTTATTGGTCAGATAAGGACCCTATTCCAAATCACAGAGATTTGTTAATCAGAAATGGCTTTAGTGAGAAAAAAATCTCCCAAATCGAGGAGGAAGAAAGGGAAATGGTCAGCTCTTGCAGGCAGGAAATGGAGTCTATGCCATGGCCCGAGGGGCATACTGTGGGAGAAGGAATAACCAGCCTGACGAATGCCCGAAGCCACTCAGAGCAAGTTAGTGATTTGAATAGTGACATGGGGTTTTCAGAACCCCCCTTGGCGCCCGGTGAAGAAGCATTGGTGTTTTCAGATGCACCCAATTCTTGGACATTCAGCAGGTCAATACAAAATGCGATGGTCGAAATTGCTGAGATTTACGGTGATGAAGTAGTCTTCATGGGAGAAGACATGGAGATTGCGGGAGCGTTCGGTATGAATCTTCCTCTGAGGGCTAAGGGGCACCAGTCAAAACTACTGGATATGCCACTTTCTGAAGCGATAATCATCCATTCTGCTACCGGCGCGGCCTTGGGAGGAATGAAGCCAATAGCCGAAATTCAGTTTGGAGGTTTCGCTGCTCTGGCGATGAATCCATTGATCAACAATGCCGCTCAACTTCGATGGAGGTGGGGGGCTGATGTACCTCTCACCGTGAGGATTCCTTTGGGGGCGAAGACTAGGAGTGGACCATTTCATGCAAACATGATCGAGTCGTGGTTCACAAATGACCCGGGACTGATTATCGCCTTCCCTAGTAACCCACAGGATGCTTATGATTTACTAATCGAGGGGCATTCAGTTCCCGATCCTGTCCTTTTCCTGGAACACATAGGACTGTACGGCCTGAGGGGAGGTAAAACTGGGTGGGGTAGTTCAATCAACCAGATTGTAGATCCTGACCCTGTCAAAGATAGGGTTTCATCTGGAGATCTTTCAATCGGCAAGGCACGAGTGGTCAGAGGTGGAAGGGATTTGACGATTATTTCCTGGGGTGCGATGGTACATGTGGCATTGGAAGCCGCCAGAATGGCAACCAAAGACGGATTTGAGGTAGAAGTGATAGATCTGAGGACAATACAACCATTCGATGAAAAGACATGCATTGATTCGGTGAAAAGGACGGGTAGAATGATAATTCTCCAAGAGGCACAGTGGACAGGTGGTCTCGGTCACACAATAAGTAGCAGAGTGATTGAGCAGTCATTCTGGAGTTTGGAGTGCCCACCAGTAGTCCTCGGAGCCCTTGACTCTCCGGTTCCTTTCTCCCCCACCCTCGAGGACCACACTATCCCAACTCCTAATTTGGTCCACCGTCACATAATCAGATCTTGTATGTAGCTGTCTCTTATACACATCTCCGAGCCCACGAGACGCTACAACATC
>CAXHBZ010000244.1:0-1584 GCA_964015215.1 uncultured Candidatus Poseidoniales archaeon
GACGCTGTAGCTCCCTTCTGCTCTGAGGTGTAGTCTTTCAACGGCTCTGAATATATCTTCATCACTTAGTGATTCCAGCCCTCCCGGCCTTCCGTTAAGTGATCTTTGAATCTCAGCGGCGAATAGATTAAGCAAAGCCTCAGAATCTGAGCTGGTGTTTATTCTCCTGTGATCATACTCCAATAGGCCGGAAATGATGTCCGAAGTGTTATTCAAATTCCCATTGTGAGCCAAGCTAACCCCAAAAGGGGTATTCGTGTAGAATGGCTGGGCCTCAGCAACTGAACTCGACCCAGCAGTAGGATATCTGACATGCCCTATTCCCATAGATCCCTTTAGAGATTCCGAGTGCTTTGTTCTGAAGACATCACGAACCAGACCATTCGCTCTTCTGTGTGAAATATTTTCACCGTCACTTGTTACTATGCCCGCGGCGTCTTGTCCTCTGTGCTGGAGAACCAACAACCCGTCGTAGAGTGATTGGGCCGCGTGAGAATCGGGATGAGATAAAATTCCGATGATCCCGCACATCGGCTACCAAACACCCCTTGAGGACTAGGGACTTAGCACTTTCGTGGAAACTACTTGCTCCCCATGGAGCGGTTTCTCTTGCTCCACCTGTACTTCCTGAGCTTTGCGGTCTGACCATAGCCACAACTCGAGCAAATGGACTTGGTCTTGTGGAAGGAGTGCCTGCCGCATCTCCTACACCTGATATGTGTGGACTTCTGTCTTTTTCCCATGCTCGGAGTACCCTTGGACATACAAACCACCTATTAGACGGCGTTGCGACCGGAGTGGGTGTTATCAGCGTTCCCCTCTGGCAATAGGGATTTGGTGGTGCTAGAGGGGTTCTTTTTTCCTCTTCTGAAATGACACTCTGGCTAGTATAATTGTGATGGAGACATAAAACAAAGGAAGGATGTCCAGCAAGGATGAGACCGATTTTGAAACTGAGGCCCTAATTATCTCAGTATAACTCATTTCTTGGTTCATCAAAGACACAGCAAGCACCGCTAGACATACAGTCAGAAGAGACGAGATTGCAAGAGGAATCGGTTTGTGGTATGGGTGATATGCAACCATCAGATGGGTAATAATGGCCACCGCTGTGAGGATAATCGAGCCAAAGAAAACAGTGAGTAACTCGCTCATTGGTTTGACCCCCTTTCTTTCAAGTTTGAAAGAAGAGTCTCCGAAACGTGTTTTATTTCGTTTTCTTGAAGAGGTTTTGTTACTGAATCACCGGGCCCCAAAGACTCTGTTACCCTAATCGAGTACAAGTAAATAATGTAAGCCACGATGACACCGAATGCCGAAAAAGCAGCATCGTCAATCATGTCTGTATTTGGACTCCATGCAATGAACATGATCCACGTAGAGTAGAGCGTTAATCCCCATCCCAGAATTAGTCTTGAGATAGTCGATTCATGGTAGATAGGAGCACCTGACGCGACTATGTAAAGTCCCATTGTCCAAGGTATTGCCCAAGAAAGTGTCAGCTTGAGGGACTCTGCGGCTGCTTCTTCGGAACTAATCAGTTCCTCAGGAGGGCTGTCTCTTATACACATCTCCGAGCCCACG